>JBAVHY010000139.1:0-3781 GCA_049686315.1 Candidatus Acidiferrum sp.
CTTCTTCGTTCCGCCTTGCGTCCGCCCGTTGTGCTTCTTGTTGTAGATGTTCTTTGATGCGGCGTTCTGTTCCCTGTTGACTTGCTGCTTTTCGCCCGGCGTCAGCTTGCCGCCGTTCGCCGAGCGGTCCGCTTTCACCTGCTGGTTGATGTTCTTCTGCTGGTTTTCCAGCTTTGCGGTTTCCCCTGCGGTTAGTTGCCCGCTCTTGATGCCCTGGGCGATGCGGTCCTGCTGGTTCTCGCGGCGCTGCCCCACCTTGTTGTTGCCGTACTGCGCGGTGTTGGCGTTGTGTTTGTCCTGATAAATCTGCTTCGAAAGCTGGTTCTGCTGCTGGTTGACCTGCTTCTTCTCCGCGGCGGTCAACTTTCCGCCATTCGCGGCGCGGTCCGCGCGGGTCTCACCGTTTATCGCAGCTTCCTTGGTTTCTAACTTTGAGGTTTCACCAGCTGTCAACTGCCCGCTCTTAACACCGTTCGCAATGCGGTCTTGCTGGTTTTCTTTGCGCTGGGCCACCTCACCCGGTTTTGCCGGCGCCGGCGCCGGTGGGTTGGAGGACGGGTCCTGCGCCAGTACCACCGTGCCCAACAGCAGCACCGCTGCGGGCAGAATTGTCCACTTCGAGATCTTGATGCTCATGAAATTTTCTCCTTTTTGTTTGCTCGACGAAATCTCTGGGTACTCGGTAATACCCGATTCTGAGCAAAAAGTTGCGCGGTTTCTATTGACCGGAAGTCCAGATTGTCCGCTTGGAAGAGGATTTCCGTTACTGTTTGAGGGGCAAACATTCCCGCAGCTCCGCCCCGGGCTGCCATTCGGAATTGAGATTTTTCGCTTTCGTTGGTTCCTGCAGGGGATCCAAACTACGCCACCGTGGCACCCACCTCAACGGAATTAACGCTTTCTCCAGAAGAACTGTTCGCAGAAACTACATAGTAGAACGTTCCGTTCGCTAAACCCTCATCCGAGTAGTTAGTAGCCGGAGTTGAAGCAATCAGCGCGTACGGCCCGCCACTCGTCCCGGATCGCTTCACGTTATAGCCGTTCGCCCCCGTGCTCGCATTCCAGTTGAGGGTAACTTGGCCATGACTAGGCTTGGCAGAAACTCCGGCCGGAGCCGATACTTGGGTCGTAGGCGCTTGGGACGCCTGCGACCCGGGTGCCATGCCTTCCTTGAAATTGCGGATGCCCTCACCCAGGCCCTTCATCACCTCAGGTATCTTGCGGCCACCAAACAAAATCAAGATGATGGCCAAGACAACTAGCCAATGAAAGATACTAAATTCACCCATGAACTTCCTCCACTCCGCAACGGTTACCCCGGCTCATTGGATCCTTGCGATGCCGGAGCCTTCTCTAAATCCACTATTAGAGAATAACACGCTCATCCCCCATCCGCCGCGTCAACCGCTGGCGATCGAGGTATTCTAGTAACGGGATGGCGTATTTCCGCGTGATTCCCGCTAATTCTTTGAATGCCGGCACACTGATTCGCTCGCCCTTGGCCTTGCGGTAGTTTTCGAGCAATCCCGGCAACCGCCCCAGCGCGTCCCGATGAAAGATGAGTTCCGGTGAAACACGCACCAGCACCTTTTCGCGCATCAGAATCTGCAAAATCTTTTCCGCGCGCCGGCTCTCGATCGCCAATTGCGCCAGGACCTCCTTCACAGACGGCACCGCCAACCCGGCTTTTCGAAACGCCTGCTCGATCTGCTCCTTCGCGCGCGCTTCTTCCGGCATCAGCGTGATTTCCGCTCCGGGCTTCTTGACCAGCTCTCCCTGGGCGAGCAACTTGTTTTGGCTTGCCAATTCCTCCAGCGCCGCTCGAAATGTCTCTGTCCGAACTCGCCGCCCCACGCTCACGCGCAGGTCCTCTCTGGGGATGCCCGGCAGCAAGGGGTTTTCCTTGTGAAAGGTCTCGACGCGAGTGAGGAGTTTCTTGGCAACTTCCTGAAACAGCGTTTCGGATAACACCAGCAGGGGTTCCGCGTTCACTATGCGAATTATTCTTGCCTTTGCCAAGTTCTGCGCGGCGGCCACTACTTCCGTCCCCATCCAGCCTGTCCGAAGCACAATATCCCCCATCCCAAGTCCAAGGACGTTGCGCTCCACCATCGCGCGAAGGATTTCCTCGGACAGCCCGCGCTCCAACGTCTCCAGAAAATTCACGCGCCCGCTGTCTTTCTTCGCGGTGCGTCTCGCCAGGGGATCCAGAACTTCTCCGCCCCCAATTGTGATCACCGGCGAAAACTGGCGCACGATAAACCGGTCACCGCGCACAACGACGGCGTCGTTCTCCAATCGCAACTGCACCAATGCATGCTCGCCGGGAAGCAGCTCGGTCTTGTCGTGAAGCAGAACCTCGGCGACGCTCTCGGCGGTTCCCACGTGAAAATGTACCCGCGCGCGATGCTTCATCCGTGGCGCGCTCGGGAGCAGTTCCAGCCGGGCGTCGATTCGCCGCGTTTTCGCGAATCGCCCCGGAGTGACGATCACCATGCCGCGGTGCACCGCGCTGTGTTCGACTCCCGAAAGATTCACGGCCGTACGTTGCCCGGCTTCCGCTCGCGCGACTGTCTTTCCTCCCGTTTGTACCCCGCGTACCCGCAGCAATTTCCTTTCCGGCAGCAGCTCCACTTCATCCCCAATCGCAACCTGCCCGGAGATCAAGGTCCCCGTCACCACCGTTCCGAATCCCTTCACGGCAAAGGAGCGGTCAATAGGCAGGCGGAAATAGCGGCCCGCCTTCTTCTCCGCAATCTTTCCTGCTTCATCCCGAAGCGCCTGTTTTAGCCCTGGCAGTCCCTCCCCGGTCTTGGCACTCACCGCTTCAATCGGCGCCCCTTCCAAAAAGGAGCCTTTTACAAATTCTTCCAATTCCAGCCGCACCAGTTCCGCGCTATCGCGGTCTACCAGATCGGTTTTTGTCAGGGCGATGACGCCGCGCTTCACCCCCAATAAGCGGCAAATGTCGAAATGTTCGCGCGTTTGTGGCTTGATCGCTTCATCGGCTGCAATCACCAGCAACACCAGGTCGATTCCCGATGTGCCCGCAAGCATGTTCTTTACAAATCGCTCGTGCCCTGGGACATCCACGAATCCAAATCGCACGCCATCCTCTTCCAGAAAAGCAAAGCCCAGATCAATGGTGATCCCGCGCCGCTTCTCTTCTTCCAGGCGGTCTGGATGCGTACCCGTCAGGGCTTCAATCAACGACGATTTTCCATGGTCGATGTGCCCGGCGGTACCAACGATGACGCTCTTCATGGGATTGTTCATAAGGGAATAGAAGCCGGCACGGCGGCTTCGACGAAATTCTTCAATATTGTTGGGAGTTCGGCTCTAGTGGAGGACGCAAACTGGGAACAGAGATTCACGACTTTGCAGCGGCGATCTCTTCGACAATTTCCTGCGCTGCCGCGCGGGGGTCGGTGGCCGCCAGAATGGGCCGCCCGACGATAACAAAATCCGCTCCGGCCTTGATCGCTTCTCGCGGGGTTGCCGTCCGCGACTGGTCGTCTTTCTTGCTTCCCACACGGAAGTCCTTCGGCCGCACTCCGGGCGTGGCAATGAGAAATTCCCGGCCACACGCTTTGCGGATGGCCTTTGCTTCCTGCACCGACGCCACGACCCCGTCCACACCGGCTTTTTGCGCCAACTTCGCCAGTTTCACCACCTGGAGTTTCGGCCGCCCGGCAATTCCTACCTCGCGGATGGCCTTCTGATCCATACTCGTCAGCACCGTCACCGCCAGCAGCCGGGTGCGATCCGCGCCCATCGGGAC
>JBAVHY010000140.1:0-4371 GCA_049686315.1 Candidatus Acidiferrum sp.
TTGCATCCCACCGCCAAACCCACGGCCGGATCGCAGAGCGCCGAAAGGTGCAGGGAATTCACTCCAGCCTCTCGCGCTGTCTGTCCCATTACCTGCAACAGCCCCCACGAAAACCCGCGCGCGTAAGCCTCCGTTGCGCCCACCTTGTTATTTGTATATAAGGGAGCCGCATATTTGGCGAAGAACAGCGGCTCGTAGCGCATGGCCCAGGTATTCCACCCAGACTCCTGCTCGACCACCGCGCACACCACGGCGGCGTCCAACCCTTCCGCTTCCGCGGCTCGCCGCGCCATGACCATTAGTTTTGAGTCGAATAACATCGCTGCCACGCCATTGTTAGAGTTATCAGTCTTCAGTAATCAGTTGTAAGTAGCCGAAAAAAGAGAAAGGCATAAGGATCGCCACGCACTCTCGCTCGTAGAGAGACTGGCGATGTAGTGGACCTGGCGGACCGCCTCAGAAGGCGGCCCCGCTACAGCCGCCGGGGACCGTAGGTCAAATCCACAAAATGCACGATGGGGATTTCACCCAGGGCAATTCCCTGCCGCTCCGCCATCATGTGCAGCGCGCGATAAATCGCGGGCAAGTGTTTCAGCGCGAGGTCCCGGATGAACGCGCGGTGAATTTCATCGTCTTCAATGCGCCTGCGCATCCACCGCAAGAACACAATAAACTGGGCGCCCAACGACACCACGGCCAACAGAATCGTCAATTGCGTGGAGAGCATGTGGTTCACCTGTTTGGGAGTGCGGCGCATGACGCGTCCCGGAGCGTGGGACAGTTTGCGGTTACATCTGACTACATGAATAATGACGGGAGGCCGCCCAGCGCCCCGCCCAAGCTCGATCCCATGGAACTGAAGAACCCACCGGGACGCGACGCGTTGGCCCGCACATTCAACAACTCGGGCGGAATTCCCAGCGTCTTTCCCAGCAAGTTCGTATCAACTCCGTACAGTCCCGACAATCCCTGCAGCGCCGCCATCTGCCGCTGATACGCCGTGTTGCTGAAGTTCAACTGGTTCTGCTGCGCCACACACGCTTCTTCCCGAAGGGCTGCCGCTTTTGTGCCTTCAACCAACCACCGAACATATCCGGTTGGTCTAATCCTTGCTTCCTACCTCTTTGCTTCCTTCCCTCTGTGCCTACGTGTCTACGTGCCAAATCTTCCACAAAAACAAAAAGCCCCGGCTCAGTGCCAGGGCTTGGATACACTCTTCTATGCGTGAAAGTGTACCACATATTCACTTGTTGTCAATACTATCCTTGCCCTTCTTCAATTTCCTTTCCACCCCTCCGCCTAACCCACTTACACCCCTCGCCGTAAACGTTCCCGCGATTTCCGTCTAACATTACCCATTTTTTGTTCTTTTCTTCTTGACATCGACTTTTCCCACGCGCACACTAGCCAAACCTCATCTTTGTTTTTTTGCCCCTTCCCACAGAAAGAGTTGAAAATGTGCCGTTTCTCTCATCAGATTAGTTTCACCAACGCCGCTTGGCATTCCGTCCTTCAGAACCCTCACGATCCTTTTGAATCCATTCGCACTCCCATTGAATCTCTCGGTGGCAAGCTCCAGGACGCGTTCTTCACTGAGGACGCCTACGATGTCCTCGCCATCACCGAATTTCCCGAGAGCGTCTCCCCAGCCGACCTCTCCATCGCTTTCTCCGCAGGCGGCGCCGTGGCCCACATCCATACTTCGCCGATTCTCACCGCCGCCCAAGCCCACGAAGCAAAGCGCAAATCCGGTTCCTGCGCTTATCATCCGAACTACCGCGAGCGCGCCCTAGCAGCCTACGCCACCTGATCCGTTGTACCGGCGGGTCTTATTTGGAGTGCGGCAGCTCGCTGCCACTTTTGCGCCATTAACCAATCCAGCTATCCGACTGCTCTGGTCCTTTCTTACTTCCGTACTTCCTTGCCTGTCTCCCTCCGTGGCAAACCTCTGCTAAGATCTCTCTGTGCCTCTCCCTCCGCTCCCCAATATTGCCAACATCCGTCTGCACCCTATCAAGTCTCTCGATCCCATCTCCGTTTCCGAAGCGCGCATCTCGCCCTCCGGCGGCCTCGTTCTTGACCGCGCCTGGGCTCTCTATTCCGTCGACGGCCAATGGGTCAACGGCAAGCGCACTCCCGTTGTGCATCTCATCCGCGCAAACTATTCCCAGGATCTCACGTTCGTCACCCTCTCCGTTCCCACCGATCGCCGCAAAATTCCTCCCCGCACTTTCGCCTTCCCGAACGAGCACGAGGAAGCCACCGAGTGGTTCAGCGTCTTCTTCGAGCAGCAAATCATCGTTCGCTATTCGCCCGGTGGTTTCCCCGACGACACCATTGCCAGTGGCCCCACCATCGTTTCCACTGCCTCGCTTCAAGCCGTTTCCGAATGGTTCTCCGGCCTCTCCGTTAACGACATCCGCCTCCGCTTTCGCACTACGCTCGAAATCAACGGCGTCCCCGCTTTCTGGGAAGACCAACTCTTCGCCGAAAACGAGCGCAACGTCGTCCGCTTCAACATCGGCGAAGTCGCCTTCGAGGGCAGCAATCCCTGCGCGCGTTGCCCCGTCCCCCCCCGCGATCCCTTCACCGGCACCACTCTCGACGGCTTCCAAAAGCGCTTCACCCACCAGCGCGAGGCCACGTTGCCAGCCTGGTCCCCTCGCCCCCGCTTCGACCACTTCTATCGCCTGGCCACCAACACCCGCGTCGCGTCCACCGAATCAGGCAAACTCCTTCGCGTGGGTGATCCCCTTCTCTTGTAGGGCTGGCCTTCTGAGGCCGGCCGCTCTTGGGACTGCTTTTCTTCTCGGAATGTCTTTATTTTCGGGCGCACCACGGACCGTCTTTGCACGTGGGCTCTTGGGTTTTTTCTATAAGTCTCGCCACCTTTCATCTTGAGGGTGCCCCATCCTTCGCGCCGTTCTTTTCTGCGAAGGGTGGGCTCTTACGATCAAACGCCGGTGAGTTACTATCAGTCCAGACCGCGAACATGCAATTACTTGGCTTTTTTGGTGCCGTTCCTAAGCGTGTTTTTTGGTGATTCCTTGGACTGAGGGGATTTGTGCGACCACTGCTCGGTTAGCCGTATTAGGGGAAGCCAATCGAAACCCTCGCTGCACGTCCTTCTCCAAAAAAAATGAGCGCGACTCTCGCCGCGCTCTGCCACCACTCTAGTTTTTTCTAGCTAGTTAACTGTGCTCCGCGTTGGCACCCTGAAACTACTGACTACCAACTGCCCCTCCTCATGCCTTTGCCCCCGCGGGCAGCCGGCCTTTCTCATCCTCGAGCATCTGTTCTTTCCGGTACACCAGCGAATTGATATCGTACGTCGCCAGCTCGAATCCGTGCCCATGCGTAATGGCATCCGTCGGGCAGGCCTCCACGCAATACCCGCAGAAAATGCACCGCGAATAATCGATGTTGTACACCTTCGCGTACCGCTCGCCTGCCGATATACGTATTTCTTCGGTATTTTCCGCTGCCTCAATGTAAATGCAGTTCGAAGGACACGCCGCCGCGCACAAAAAGCATCCAACACATTTCTCCAGCCCGCCCTCATCCCGGTGCAGCACGTGGATTCCGCGATATCGCGGCTGAAAATTCACCGGCACCGCCGGATAATTCTCCGTCACCGTCTTTTCAAACATCGTTTTAAACGTCACGCTGAATCCCTTCACCAGCGCGACAGCCGTTTCCCCAATTTCCCGTATCATTCCCATATTCACTCAGTCTAGCAAACCCCTCACAACTCCCGCAAACCATCCATCTTCTCAAGCTGCTGGCACAACTCGGGCAAGCAGATCCCTCGCTGCGCGCGGGATGACATGGTGCATGTGTGAGTGTGCTAGTAAGGGTCAAGCGATGGCGGAATGACGGATTTGTGGGAGTCGGCCGTCCCGGAGGACTGAGGGTTACTGCGGCTGGTCTTCGTTCTTGATTTCGTCGCGCTGCACGGAGCGGGAGAGAAGGCGATTGGCAACGGCATTCGGCGGAGGCGTCGGCGCACCCAAGCCAGCCGTCTCTGAAGCGAATCCGAGCTTCTGCAGGGTCACGGCATCAAGCTTCCCGGTGGGATTCAATCCATTGGAAGCCTGGAACTTCTTCATAGCCTCGACGGTGGAATCGTCCCATTTACCTGTAGGGGCGTCTGAGAAGACTCCCTTTCTTGCAAGTGCTTCCTGAATTTCGCTGATTCGATCGGGTGTGGGGGCGGCCTGTCCTTTTACTTTTTTGGTTCTTCTCCTGCTGGAATTCCGGATGCCGCCGGATTTCACGGATTTTTTTGTCGTGGCATTGCTTGGCGGATGCGCTGCTCCGGCGCTCACCGAACTCTTGTGAGCCGGATTTTTCGTTTGCGCCGTGCTGACC
>JBAVHY010000141.1:0-21531 GCA_049686315.1 Candidatus Acidiferrum sp.
GTTTTATCTTTTCCAGGTCCACCGTGTCGCGCTCTCCATAGATCGGTTCACCCGCCTCGCTGACCTGCAGCTTCCCGCGTGGCGGCGCATTGTGTCCCCCGGCCGTGGGCCCTTCGACAACGAATCCGTCGACCCTTCCGTTCGCCCTCTTCAGCAAAGTCACGGCCAGCGTGTTCGAGGCGACGATAGCGAGAAAGTATGGACGGAACAATGGCGGGAGCTCGCAGTCAGTGAAATCTCGCGGCAGAAAGTTTATCGTGGTGTCATCACCACTCTGCGCGCCTGTAACCTGCAGTTCGTAGCTGGCGGCTTCGTGATTCGCCAGGCGGTCGAGCACTCCGGGAATCTTCAAAGGGATGCCCGCGCCCATCAGTATATACGCGACGCCCGCCAGCATGGCTCCGTACAAGGAAGGCAAATGGGGAATCTGGATCTTCTCCAGGTAGTTTATCCCCACGGGGTTGTTATGACCTTCGCGGGCCAACCGTACTTCGACAAAGTTGGACACAATGCACAGCTCGAGCAGCTCGCGTGGACTGTCCTTGGAATGCTTCGGCAGCGTCTTATAGGGCTCGTTTTCTGCCTTGCCGCCCGGGATGTAATAGGTTTCCCAAATGCGCTCCGCCATTTTGCGGAACGGGAATTGATCGAGGCCGCGTCGCATATGCCCGCCGCGATCGCCGTCCTGCAGTCGTCTGGCTAGGATGTGATCGAGAGCAGTGCCGGAAACAACCCCAAGCTGTCCCAATCGAGACACCGCCTGCGCGAGTCTCCAATTTGATACCCCTGCACCCATGCCGCCCTGGATGATGAGTGGATGTTTCTCTCCCATATTCTTGATTATTGCACGACGAAAACCTATGCGGATAACCAAGACGCTATTTCGCCTTCGGGGCGTCTCCGGCGCCGGAGACAAACCCGCGCGCCTTTGTGCGAAGTTTGTAAACGGATTTTGTGGCGGTGATGTAAAGCGTCCCAAAATCCGGATCGCCCCAGGCAAGATTCGCCGGCTGCTCCGGCAAAACGATTGTGCCCAGGTGGTGGCCGATTGCGTCCCACACCCAAATCCCTTCCGGGCCGGTGACGTACAAGTTCCCGTCGCGATCCATTTTCATGCCGTCGGGCACGCCGCCTTTTGTGGGTCCAGCTTCGCTCGCAAAGACTCTACCATTGCTCAGCGAACCATCGGAATGGAAATCGTAGACGCGAATATTCCTCTGTTCGCTGTCGTCCACGTAAAATTTCCTGCCGTCCGGCGAAAAAGCCAGCCCATTCGGTTGTGTCAGATCCTTCGTAAGCAATCGGACTTCACCCGCGGCATTCAAACGATAGACGCCCTGGAACGGAATTTCCTGAGCCTCCCCAGCAGGCAAGTCCAGCGTCGGATCGGTGAAGTAAATCGCTCCGTCCGGCCCGATCACCAGATCATTCGGGCTGTTCAAGCGTTTGCCCTCAAAGCGATCCGCCAGCACCTTGTACTTGCCGTCGGGCGCGATGCGGATAATGGCGCGCAACACGCTCGCGCAATCGAGCAGCCTATGGTTGAGGTCGAATGTGTTTCCGTCAGGATCTCCCAAGGAAATGAGTTCTTCCTTGTGGCCGTCGGGAAAAACTCGGAATATCTTATTGAGCTCTTCGTCGCTGACATAAAGGAAGCCCGCTGGATCCCATACCGGCCCTTCTGTGAAACCGAAGCCTGCTGCCAGCAACTCCAGCTTTGCGTCACCGGATATTAATTCCCAGAATTTCGGCGAGTCCGCGCGCAATTCGAAATGGCGTGACGGGCCGTTTGCTTGGATCAGCGGAAGGAAGAATCCTGCGCAGAAGAGCGCGACCGCGATACGGCAAATTCTTGTCATTTCAAGTTGTTCCGCTGAAGGAATTAGAGATCCAAATTCATAGAAAGCTCGGAAGCCGGCGTCATCCGGGCGCCTTACGCCTCATTCGCTGTCGTCTTCGGAACTTGCTTTCTTTCCGCTCCTAGCGGCCTTGGCGGCTACCATCAGATAACTCACAAGATCGTCCAGTTCCGCCGGCTTCAGAGTCGCGCCGTAGTCCGCGGGCATGATGGGTTCGGGCAGAAACTCAAGCTCGGCCACGTCCGATCGCGTCAAAAAATGGAAAGCTCCGTCGAGCGATTGCAGCTGAATCGAGAAATTATCCTCGTTGCGGATTACGCCGGTGAATTTACGCGCGTCGAGCATGGTAACGACGGCTGTTCTGTTTGCCTTGTTCGCATTCTCCCCCGAGTGCAGGATATTGTCCCGGATCTTGCTCGGCGAAAGAGTCGCTCCATAGGGCGAGAGGTCGCGGCCGAGAAATCCACCTGCCCCTTGAACCATGTGACATTCCGAGCAGCGAGCCTTTCCGAAAAAGAGCGACTTGCCATGCAGCGGATCGCCCGGAACAACTGTGGCTCGACCCTGGCCCTCGAGCAAGCGGACATAACCCAGTAAAGCATGCAGTTTTACGCTGCCGAAGGAATCAAACGGCGGCATTCCGGCGGCGGGCCGGCCCTGGCGCAGGATTTCCAGCATTTCCGCATCCGAGAGTTGAACCACTTGTTGCCGTGTGGCAATATCCGGGCCACGCTCACCGCCATGGCCATCCAAGCCGTGACAGCCAGCGCAAGCCGATTGGAACAGTTGGCGTCCCTCACCCGGTGTTTGGCGCGCAGCCTTGGGCTGGTTTGTTGGCAGACGCACTTTTTGCGCAGATGCACTTTGCCCAAGCATCGAAACGATGGCGCAAAGAATGGCTGCCACCGCCTGCCGAGGAATCGAAAATGACAATGATTTCATTCCGTTTGTCATGCCGCGGCACCGGCAGCGCCGGGAATCTCCCTCTGGATCAAGCACCCTACTTGTTTTCCCTTGCCTTTGATTTCTGAGATACCGCATCGCGTGCTGAGTGTCAATCTTTTTCTCCGTGCTAACCTCGAATTTCCCCCATCTTAAATCGATTCAAAAGCATTTCTTCCCGCGCCCCGGTAGTGGTAAAGTCCTCTACGGTTGGAATCGGGAGGTTCTATGAACACGCCTCTTTCCCCTGCCGCTACCGGCAACATCCGCAAATCTCTGCTCGTCCTTTCGCTTCTGTCGATTGTGGTGCTGATCTTTGCTGCACATCCCTCCGCTCGCGCTCGCCAACAAGCTTCCCCCGTGGAGAACGCTGCCGCTTTTCTCGAAGGATTTCGCCACGTGGAGGTTGCCTCTGTCTCCGATGCGCTCGAACAACTGACCGGGCGCAAAATGTACATGTCTCACCGGATGCGCCCGATCTTCACCACAAAGTTTGCCGGTTTTGCCGTCACCGTTCTTCTGAAGAAGGAGGCCAACGAGGATCCCAACGCGTTGAACGGCATGCTGGCAGCGATCGACCAGGGTTCCAAGGATTCGGTCTACGTCATGGTGGTCGAGGACGGCATCGACATCGCTGGAATGGGCGGCCTGATGGGCACCGCGATGTATTCTAGGGAGTATGCTGGCGCTGTGATTGACGGCGGCGTTCGTGATGTCGCCTATCTCAAGAAGATCGGCTTTCCCGTTTATTCACTTGGAATCGTTCCTTCCACCTCGATTCACCATTACCGCTTTGCCGGCTCCAACATCCCGGTTGTTTGCGACGGCGTCGAAGTCAAGCCTGCTGACATTGTGGTCGCCGATCAGGATGGCGTTGTCGTCGTTCCCCGCGCGGACGCGCAGAAGGTACTTGCCTTGGCCCAGGAGATGGACTTCAAGGAACACTCCATGTACGCCTATATTGAAAAATTGAAATCTATCCAGGAGGCCGTGAAAAGATTTGGGCGGCTCTAATATGTGAGCATGGCTTCAGGTAGCGACATGTTTGGCTTTACCCTAGGGAGAAAATTTCGTCGATTCCAATCAAAGGAGAAACTCATGTTTTCCAATCTTACTTCTCGCAGGAACTTTGCCGCTCGCCTCGCGTCACTCTTTTCCGGTGCCGGCGCTGTGAGCTTGTTTTCCAATTCCACATCGGCGGCCGCGCAAGCACCCAGCGGCGTTCAGAAGCTCGATTATGAAGGCAAGACGGCGGGCACCGGCTTTATCACCCCGCTGATCATCCATAATGGCGTGATCTACATCGCCGGGCAGGGCGCGCATTCTCACGACTCGAGTGAATTTCCCATGGATATAGAGACGCACACGAAAAGAGTCATGGAAAACGTCAAGACGCTGGTCACCGCGGGTGGCGGCACGATGGACAGCATCCTGCAGCTTACCGTCTATCTTGCCGATATCGACTTTTACGACGGCATGAACAGTGTCTTCAAGACCTATTTCCCGAATGGCGGTCCGGCGCGAACCACCGTTGCCGTTGCCTCTCTTCCGGGGAAATCTCTGGTCGAAATCAATTGCACCGCCGCGGTTGTGAAGAAGTAAGGGGAAAGGGGAACGATCATGGGGCTCAACTTGAAATGGACTCGCCGATCCTTCATGGGCAGCCTCGGTGTTTTGACCGGGGCGGTGTTGAATCCCAGGAAGCTGCTCTCCTCTCCGCCTTCACCAGCTGATGCAAAGATCAGCGGTTTCGGTTCCACAGGGAACGTCTATGATGAACTCGGCGTCACCACCGTGATTAATGGCCAAGGCACCATGACGGTCTTGGGCGGTTCCTTGATGCGCCCGGAAGTAGAAGCCGTCATGGCCCTGGCTGGGCGGCATTTCGTCAGTATTCCCGACCTCGAAGTCGCCGCAGGCAAGCGCATCGCGGAGATGTTGAAGCTCCCAACTGGCTATTCCGCTATCGTTACTTCCGGTGCCGCAGCGGCCATGCAGTCCGGCCTCGCCGGCATTCTCACCGGCGACAATCCCAAATTCATCGAACAAATCCCTGATCTCACAGGGATGAAATCGGAAGTCATCATTCAAAAGTCTCATCGTAACCCGTTCGACCACCAACTGCGCAACACGGGTGTGAAACTCATCGTCATTGAGACGCGCGAGGAATTGCGCAAGGCCGTCAATCCAAATACGGCCATGATGCACTTTTCCAATTTCGCCAACGAGGAAGGCCAGATCAAGGTCGATGAATGGGTGAAATTGGGAAAGGAGTTCGGGATACCCACGTTCATTGACGCCGCTGCGGACACGCCGCCCGTCTCTCATCTATGGGACTACGCCAACATGGGCTACGACCTCGTCGCCTTCAGTGGGGGTAAGGCCATTCGTGGGCCGCAGTGTGCGGGGCTGCTGCTGGGCCGCAGGGATTTGGTCGCCTATGCGCTGCTCAACAACAGCCCACACGAGGACACCATTGGCCGCAGTCAAAAAGTGGGCAAGGAAGAAATCGTCGGCATGGTCAAAGCCCTGGAATCCTACCTGAAGGATGATCAAGACGCCCTCAACAAAGAATGGCAACGCCGTCTGGAATTCATCTCCAGCAAAGTCGCGGCGATTCCAGCAGTGACAACCTCCTACTTTGTACCGGATATGGCCAACCACGTTCCGCACATGGAAATCAAATGGGACCCGCAGCGCATCAAAATCACTCCTTCAGAGGCCAGCGCCACGTTGCGAAAGGGAACTCCGTCGATCGTGCTTTCCGCCGGGGAGAGGCGCGGCGCCCTGTCGATGAATTCCTTCATGCTGCAACCCGGAGAGGAAACGATCATCGCCGACAAACTTTTCGAACTTCTGAAAGCCCACTCGGCATGATTTCAGAAGCTCCAGATTCTCCGCCACGGCGCGTCCATGGCTGAGCTAGGGTCTGAACAGGAGCGCAGCAATGTGCGCTGGTACCTGGTTTTCTGGCTTTTCATTCTCAGCGCGGTTTCATTTCTCGATCGGGTCAATATCTCGGTTGCGGGCAGTTCGATTGCCTCGGAATACCATCTCACTGAGGTTCAGTTGGGATGGGTGTTCAGCGCATTTCTCTGGGGTTACGCGGTTTTTCAAACCCTCGGCGGCTGGCTGGCCGATCGCCTGGGGCCGCGGCGTGTGCTCACTGCGGGAGTCGTGTGGTGGGGTATCTTCACCGCTCTTACCGCGGCTGTTTCCCCGGCTATCACCGGCGCTGTTTTCTTTTTTGTGTTGGTGCGATTTCTTCTGGGAGCGGGCGAAGCCATTATCTTTCCCGCTTCCAACCAATTTATTTCCCGGTGGATTCCAACACAGGAACGCGGCATTGCGAATGGCCTGATCTTTGCCGGGGTTGGCGCGGGTGCAGGCTCGGCGCCGGCTATCGTCACCTACATCATGGTTCACTATGGCTGGCGATGGTCCTTTTGGATGAGCGCGCTCCTTGGTTTGTTGGTTGGAGTGGTTTGGTATCTGGCCGCGCGCGACACGCCTGAGAAACACCCCAGGGTATCCGCCTCTGAATTGCTACACATCCAAACGGGCCTGACTGCGGGAAAGCCCCCTGCCTCGGGTTCCAGCACCAACCCGATTCCCTGGACCATCATTCTTCGCAGTCGAGAGGTGTGGCTGGTCACGTCCAGCTATTTTTGTTTTGGATATGTGGCCTGGATTTTCTTCAGTTGGTTCCACAGATATCTCTTCAAAGTGCGCGGCCTGGACCTGAAAGCCAGCGCTTTCTACAGCACTTTGCCTCCCTTGGCTATGGTCGCCTGCAGCCTGCTGGGTGGCGTTATCAACGACAAACTGACCAAGGCCTACGGCAAGCGCGTGGGCCGATGCGGCATCTCGGTGTTTGCGTTATCGCTTACTGCGATCCTTCTCGTGCTGGGGTCACAAGCTGTCAGTGCTCGACTCGCAAGTCTGGTGCTTGCCGGCGGCGCTGGCGCCCTTTATCTTGCTCAGAGCAGCTATTGGTCGGTCACTGCAGACATCGCCGGCTCCCGCGCAGGATCCACCTCCGGCTTCATGAATATGGGTGCGCAGTTGGGAGGTGGATTGACGGCCGTGCTCACTCCCTTCATCGCCGTCCATCTTGGTTGGACCTACCCCTTCCTAGTCGCTGCCACTCTCAGTGCTCTTGGCGCGGTAGCCTGGCTGGCCGTTGACCCCGCGCGGCATTTGGATCATCTGGAGCAGAGAATGTCGTGAAAACCGTACGAACCCGGCCAAATGAATTCGCTGTAACATCTCATCTCGCGCGATTCGAGGAGCCGAACCGTGACCATAGACGACGCAATCACAAAGATTTACGAAATTGGCATTGTTCCCGTTGTTCGTGCGTCCAGCCTCGATGAAGCTCGCCGTGCCGTGGATGCCATTTGTGCCGGGGGCATCCCGGTAATTGAAATCACCATGACTGTCCCCGACGCTCCAACGATGATCAAAGAACTGGTCCGTCACTATGGAAACAGCGTTTTGACAGGCGCGGGCACGGTTACCACTGCCAAGCACGCTGAGATTTGCATCGATGCGGGTGCACAATTCCTGGTCAGCCCTGGTTTGTCCGTCCCGGTCCTGCAAACAGCTTCAAAGCGTAACATCCTTGCTATTCCGGGAGCTTTAACCCCCACTGAGGTTATGGCGGCGCTCGAAGGTGATGCAAAAATCATCAAGATCTTCCCCTGCGGCAGCGTCGGGGGCGCCAAGCACATTAAAGCCTTGAAAGCACCCTTCCCTGGCACACGCCTCGTCCCTACGGGAGGCGTGAACTTGAGCAATGCGGCGGAGTACTTTGCCGCTGGGGCTTTT
Organism: Candidatus Acidiferrum sp.; assembly: GCA_049686315.1. Classification (GTDB taxonomy): domain Bacteria; phylum Acidobacteriota; class Terriglobia; order Acidiferrales; family UBA7541; genus Acidiferrum. The sequence goes on from JBAVHY010000141.1 coordinate 7,632, forward strand.
GCGCTTGGCGTTGGGGCGGACCTCGTTGACCTGGCTGCTCTTCGCAGGAATGAGCCTTCAAAGATAATCGATATGGCAAAAGCGCTGATCGAGGCGGTTCGCCAGGCTCGAGCAAGCAAGTCCTAACACTACACTAACGTCCCAGTCTCACATTGAAACGACAACGACTTGCGGGGCATGAGGACTCTCTGATTCAACTTCGGGATGGTGTTAAATAACCGCATTTAAGCTCTGTGTTTGCAATCACTCTGGGGTACTAGGCCCGCCGGTCATATGCCTTATCCGTTACTGGATACCGTTACGGTACACCCTCTGTTTCAGTTCATGACACCCCCGTTGTAGTACTACAAACTTTTCGTAAGGAGTCCTCGGGCCTGGAGGCCCTGTGGCGGAGGTTCAAACAATTTCAATGTGTTCAACACACGTTCGTTTCGTACGCAACCAGGAGGTCGTCTCGCGCAAGATCGAGGGCGAACTGATTATCGTTCCCATCCGCAGCGGAGTTGGTGATCTCAACTCCCTTTATACCCTCAATCCTGTCGGCTCGGTTCTCTGGGAGTTCATGAACGAAGGCCACACCGTAGCCGAGATGGTCGAGCGGATTTGTGACGAATTTGAAGTGACGACCGGCCAGGCGCAACAAGATATCGAGGTATTTCTCGATTCCCTGGTCGAAGAGAAGCTTGTCGAGCCCGAACCAGAGCTTATAAAGCCAGAAAGGTAGCCATTGGTCCAGACCGCCACATACGGTGATTTCTCCAGCATGCTCCATGAGCGCTCGCAGGGCCGCCGTGTGCCCGTAGAAGTCGGCATCGAGGTCACGCATCGCTGCCCCCTGGAATGCCAGCATTGCTACAACAACCTGCCTATGAGCGATACGAACGCTCGTCTTCAGGAAATGACGTTCGAGGAGCATGTTCGTCTCCTCGATGAGCTGGTTGACCTCGGCTGCCTCTGGATTCTCTATACCGGTGGCGAAATCTTCGCGCGCAAGGATTTTCTCGACATTTACACCGAAGCGAAAAAGCGTGGATTCCTCATCACCCTTTTCACCAACGGCACCATGATTACTCCCCGCATCGCGGACCACCTGGCCGAATATCGCCCCTTCAACATCGAGATCACGCTGTATGGCGCAACGCGCGAAACCTATGAAACTTTGACCCAGATTCCCGGATCCTTCGACCGCTGCATGAAAGGAATCCGCCTGCTCCTCGATCGCGGACTTCCCCTCAAGCTCAAGACCGTCCCCACCTCCGTCAATGTTCACGAAGTCTACGAAATGAAACGTTTCGCCGAGCAGGAGCTCGGGGTGGAATTCAAGTTCGACCCGCTGGTGAATCCCCGGACGGACTGCTCGCAGAGCCCCCTCAACGTGCGCTTGACTCCGGAGCAGGCTGTAGGACTGGATTTTCGCGATCCTTCTCGCCGCACGGGATATAAGCGAATTGTCGAATCCGAGCTGGCCGCGAATCTTCCTGCTTCCACGAAGAGGTACACCTGCGGCGGTGGCCACAATGGCTGCGCCATCGATCCTAACGGGAATATGACGATTTGCGTCATCTCTCACCAAGACGGCTACAACATTCGTTCGGGGTCCTTCCGGGAAGGGTGGGAAGGCCGGCTCAAGGACATTCGCGCCACCGAAACCACACGTGAGACCATCTGCACCAATTGCCGAATCCGCTCGCTTTGCGGCATGTGCCCCGCGAACGGGGAACTCGAAGCCGGCGACCCTGAGTCACCGGTCGACTTTCTTTGTCAGGTCGCGCATCTCCGCGCCTTTGCCTTGGGCATCCAGGTTCCCGAGCACGGGGATTGTTCCTGCTGCGCCGGTGGAAGCCATCACGCTCCGCTGCTCGAATCTGCTAAGCGCATCAATAAAGATTCGGCCTCCATCCTCAACGTTATTCCAATGCCGCGTCCCAATTCGCTCCTTCCTGTACTGGATTCTCGCGGAGGTTGTTCCACCGGAGGTTGTTCCTCCTGCGGCGCGCATCAGCCCTAGGACTCGGAATTGTAATTAGATAACCATGAAGGAAAGACAAAAACCCGAGAGCAGCGCCAAGGCCCCCTACCAGCCTCCTCAGGTTGTCCGTGTGAGCCTTCGTCCGGAGGAGGCCGTCCTTGGCCATTGCAAGGTCACTGGTGTTACTGGACCTTTCTCGACTTCCTGCGCGACCTTCGTTTGCAGGACACCGGGGTCTTGATTTATGTGCCCCTGAAAAATGAACATGGCAAGCGTCACCGCAAACTTACCGACCAATCTTCCCGAAGCCACTCGCTTGGCCGTTTACATTGGCGGTTTTTCTTTCGGCATCTGGTGCTCCGGGGACATGCCCGTCGTGGTTGACCCCGAACACGAGCCATTCCTTCTTCCGTCGAGCGCCAACCACGCCTGCCATTTCGAGCTCGACATTACCTGGGCGGACAGTTTGCCACTGCCCACGATGGCTCCTTCGTTCTCCTCGGGCGGTCTGTGGTCCGCCTATGTCACTGCCAATGGAACACAATTCTATTTTTCCAGTTCTGCGTCGGGCCGGCGGCCTTATAAAGCGGCGTGGTTCGACCCTGCATTCGAGCGTGGCCACGTGGTTTTAAACCGTTCGGCAATTCCCGCTGACAGCCCGATCTTCCCGCTCGAGTATCCCCTCGATGAGCTCGTCATGATGCATCGTCTGGCTCTCGGCGAGGGTGTGGAAGTCCACGCCCTTGGCCTCGAAGACGAAGATGGCAGTGGCTACCTCTTCCTCGGCCACTCTGGCGCCGGCAAGAGCACCTTGGCTCGGCTTTGGATGGCTCAGCCCGGCGTTCACCTTCTCAGCGACGATCGCATCATCATTCGCAAACACGACGATGGGTTTTGGATGTACGGAACTCCCTGGCACGGCGATGCCGGTGTTTCCTCGCCCGACCGGGCTCCTCTGTCCGCAATCTATTTCCTCGAACAGGCTCCCACCAACGAACTCGCTTCGCTTTCTACTTCCACAGCGGCCGCGGAACTCTTCGCCCGCGCTTTTGTTCCCCACTATCTCAAAGGTGGGATTCATTTCACATTGAGTTTTCTGGACCAGATCACACGCTCCGTGCCCTGTTCCATCCTGCGCTTCACTCCGACACAAAGCGCAGTGGAGGCCGTTCGCTATGCGTGCGTGTGATCCCCAGGTCCGTAAAGATTCCCGGCTTTTTGCGGAACTTTCTTCCGCGCTTCTTCGCCGTGGCAATGCCGTGCAATTCCGGGTGCACGGAGAGAGCATGCGCCCCAATCTTCTCGACGGAGACGATGTCGTGGTAGCGCCCGCGAGCGCTGCAGATCTTCGCCGCGGAGACGTTGTCCTCGCGGAAAACGTCGAAGGCCTCCGTGTTCATCGCGTAAAGTCTTGCGACTCCGCCGGCGGAGACCTGATTCTGCGCGGCGACACAAGCCTCGACTTCGATCCGCCTTCCTCTCATGTTTTTGGCAAGGTCCTCTCTCGCCGCCGCTGTTCCCAGAAACAGACTCTCACCCCATTTCAAACTCGCTTTGCTCATCCCGTGCGCGTCATCTTCCGCCGCGTGCGCGCCGCGGCAATGCTGCGCCTTCGTCGCGTGGCCCTGCTTCTCGCCGGAATCGCCTCCCTGTCTTTTTTGTCCACCACGTTCTTCACCCCTGCGGTTCAGGCACAAGCCGATCTGACGATGACGCAAGCCACGTCGATTTCCGTCGTCGACAGGGGCATCAATTTCAACTACACCGAAATCGCAATCAATAACGGACCCAACCCGGTTCCTGCCGGAACGCTAGTCGTCTATCAGCAGACGCCACCGAATACCACGCTTCAGAGCATTACTCTTATCCCGACAACGAATTGGGCTTGCCCGAATCCCGGCGCGACTGGTCCGATCATCTGCACATATGCTCTGGCGTTGGCCAGCGGAGCGTCCACAGCTGCGGACCCCATTGTCTTCACCTTGAGCGTGAACGGCGGAACAGCGTACGGCACAACCATTCTTAACTCCGCCACGGTCACGTCTCAGACGACGGACACGGTGCCCAGCAATAACACTAGTGTTACCAGTGTGCTTGTCGAGCCTGCCAGTCAGGCAGACATGGCGATCTCGATGACCGCGGCGCCGACACCAGTTTTCTTGTTCTCCACCCTGACCTACACGATTCAGGTGCAAAACCTCGGCCAGTTGAACGCGGCAACCGTTCAGGTCGTGGACACCATTCCCGCGGGGACAACGTTTGTTTCGGCGAACGCTCCGGCGGGATGGACATGCGCGGGAACGGCCACGGTCACCTGCTCGCTTACGGGCACGATGGCGCAGGGAACATCCGCAACCATCACGATCACGGTAACGACTCCCTCCACAGCGGGCCCGATAACCAATACCGCGACGGTTAGCTCAACCACACCGGACCCCGTTGCTACCAACAACAGTGCGACGGTCATAACGGTTGTGCAACCGCTGGTTTGTGCGACGCCAGGCAAGAACGGCGCAGGCGGCATCCTCTCAGGTATGGTCAACGCCTACTACCCGCCTTCGGGCAACGGCGCTCTCGCAGCTGGCGCGACCACCGTCACCCTGGGCGCCTCCTCGGGTGCAGTGACGCCCATCGTAGCGGGCGACCTTCTGCTGATCATCGATATGCAGGACGCGTTGATTAATGCTACCAACACCGGTGCGTACGGAGACGGCACCCCAGGTGACCCCGCAACTGGCTCGACGAATCTGCAGAGCAGTGGCCAATTTGAATTTGTGACCGCCACGAACGGCGTACCCGTCGGCGGTGGCGCGTTGAACTTCCAAGGTACTGGAGCCGGCGGCGGGACCTTAAATACCTACGTGCAAGCGGCGTATGCCGCAGGGGCAGGAGGCCACGGCCAACAGCGGTACCAAGTAATTCGCGTTCCGCAGTACACCTCTGCCACGCTCAGCTCGGGACTTGTGCCCCTGGCTTGGAACGGAAGCGTCGGAGGCGTACTGGCCATCGATGTGGCCTCACAACTCACTCTGGGTGGCATCGTGTCTGCCAATGCCCTTGGTTTCCGAGGTGGCGGTGGAAGAATTCTCGCTGGCGGTGCTGGTGCCAACACCGATTACGTAACCGTGGCCACCATCAATGCAGACGCGTCAAAGGGAGAAGGCATCGCGGGAACTCCTCACTATCTGGCCCCGGCCACCATCCTCACGACCACCGTGCCAACGAACACTGCATCGGAAGGCCTCCCCAACGGGAGCAATTCGCGCGGTGCGCCTGGCAACGCCGGCGGTGGAGGCACAGACGGCAATCCCGTTGCCAATGATGAAAACTCCGGTGGTGGAGCCGGCGGCAATGGCGGAGCCGGTGGCCTCGGCGGCTATGGTTGGAACACTTTCACTGTCCTAAACTCCACCGACGGTGGCTTTGGAGGCGCTGCCTTTGCCGCGACCACAAGCTCTCTGGTCTTGGGCGGTGGTGGTGGTGCCGGCACCACCAACAACGGTTCCTATTTCAATTCCGCCGCAGATCACAACAACAATTGCGGCGCCGCTTGCACCGGCATCTACAGCAGCGGCGGTGCGGGTGGCGGCATCATCATCGTTCACACCGGCTCAGTCAGCGGCTCCGGCACGATCACTTCGAACGGCCAATCTACTCTCAGCACCGACAATGACAGCACCGGTGGGGCCGGTGCAGGTGGCTCGATCCTCTTTTTCGCGAACAGTGGAAGTCTCGGCAGCCTTACCGTCAGCGCGATCGGCGGTAATGGCGGCAACGCCTGGCCCGAGCAGGCTCCAACGGCCTTTTCTGGCAACCGCCACGGTCCCGGAGGCGGCGGTGGGGGCGGCGTCATTTTTCTTTCTGCGACCCCTGCTCCAGCCAGCAGCGTCAATGGCGGAAATAACGGCTACACGAATACCTCGCAGGACTCCTACGGGGCCACTCCGGGTCAACCAGGCATTCTCCAGACTACCCATGTCATCACGGAGACTCCCGGCACGCAACCCGGGGCCTACTGCTCTTCCGCCGATCTCGCGGTGACCAATTCTGCCGCGCCGGTTGTCGTCGTTCCTGGTACCAACATCACCTATACGCAAGGCGTGAACAACAACGGCCCCTTTGACGCCGTCAACGCCGTTTTCACCGAAACTACTCCGGCCAACACGACTTTCCAGTCGATCAATACCGGTGCCGCGCCCGGATGGACTTGCGCGACTCCCCCCGTCAACGGAAGCGGCACAATAACCTGCAGCAATCCCGATTTTGCCAGTGGTGGCGCTGGCACCTTCATCATCGCTGTTCAGGTTATCTCTGGAACTACCGGCGGCACGCAGATCATCGATGTTGATAGCGTCAACTCGGGCACTTCGGACCCAAATCTTGCCAACAACACCGCAATCGTGGCAACGACTGTGGGCACTGCCACGCAGGCCAATCTTGTTGTGGCCAACACAGCCTCTGCTCCCACCGTCACCGTTGGGTCCAACGTCACCATGACTGCCGCCGTCACCAACAACGGCCCTTCCGCCGCTTCCACGGCTGTTTTTACAGAGACCATTCCTCCGAACACTACTCTGGGCGCTGCGTTTACGGCACCAGCAGGTTGGTTGTGCAATACCATCGCTGTCGGTGGCACCGGCACCTTCACCTGTACTCAAAACTCATTCGCCGCCTTGACCACCTCAACCTTCACGATTGTCCTGAATGTGAATTCGGGAACCGTTTCCGGCACGGTGATTTCCGATACCGCGAACATCTCCTCAGCCACCCCCGATCCCAATTACGCTAACAATTCCTCCACAGCTACCACCATCGTCGGAGCCGCTGGCCAGGCTGATCTGGCAGTGTCCAGCTCGGGAATTCCAAACCCCGTCCTGGCCGGCAACAACATCACCTACACCCAGTCCGTCACCAACAATGGTCCCTCGGTCATCACCATTGCTAGCGGCGCCACCGTCACGTTTACGGACGCCATTCCCGCGAACACCACGCTAGGCGCGCTCCTTGTTCCTCCTGCCAACTGGACTTGCAACGTCATTGCTGTGGGCAGCACTGGCACATTCACCTGCACGCTGAACTCGGGTCAGACGCTCGCGATCGGCGCCATCGTTAATTTCCCGATGGTCGTCAAGGTCAACGCCACAACTGCACCCGGCACCACCATCACCAACTCTCCGAGTATCGGCAGTTCCGTGACCGACCCCTACCCGCCCAATAATTCTGCCACTGTCGCCACGCTCGTCGCTTCGCCCACACAAGCCGATCTCACCATCTCCAAAATCGCTTCGCCCGAACCTGTCAACCAGAACACTAATCTTTCCTACACTATCATCGTCAAGAATGCCGGTCCGGCCGCGGCTCAAAACGTTACCGTGACCGACCCCATCCCGGCCCAGGTCACCTACTCCTCCTCGATCACCAGCGTGGGTAACTGCACGTACGCTGCGCCCAACGTTATCTGCAATCTCAACACTCTCAGTGTTGGCAGCGCGGCAGTCATTACGATCAACGCTACGGCCAACACCTTCAGCGCTTCCGCCGTTCCTTGTCCCGGTTATCCCAATTCCGCCTATCCGGGCGGCGTGGGCTCTTGCAATACCGCCACTGTCACGACAACAACCTCTAACGTCAATCCCAACAATTCTGCCAGCGTCGGGTCAACCATTCAGGCGCCAACCGCCGTGGATGTGTCTTCATTCAACGCTTTCTCACAGCCAGATGGCTCCGTTCGTCTTGTTTGGCGCACCCACGAAGAATCACGCAATCTCGGCTTCCACGTCTATCGCGAGGATTCCTCCGGCCGTCACCGCATCGATGCTGCTCTCATCGCAGGCTCCGCGCTGCTCCTGCGTGGTTCGCGGCCTCAGCACGCGGCAAAGCTCTACGGGGCCATCGATTCTCAGCCGGCTCCCAACGCTGCCTACTGGATTGAGGACGTCGACATCAACGGCACTCGCACGTTGCACGGCCCGGCCTATGCGCAGTTCTCTTCCAGCGGGCAACCCCAGCCACAAGCTCAGGCGCAAACGGGGGAAGTGCTAAAGGTCTCTCCTTCCCTCGCTCAATTCCATGCCGACGCATCCCTGACAACTTCCGCCATGCGGCCGGTTAGAACGCCTCGTCCAATCTTCCCCGCCCCTCCCGCTGGCGTGCCCCGCTTCAACGTTTTGGATCACGTGGCGGTCCAGATTTCCGTAGATCACGAAGGTTGGTATCACATTCCGTTTTCCCAGCTCTTTTCCGTTGGCCTCAGTCCGAACAGTGATCTCCGTTCTCTGCGCCTCTACGCCGAAGGCATTGAGCAACCGCTTCTCCTCGTCGGCCATTCTTCCGGTATGGCCTCTCCCGCGGATGCCATTGAGTTCTATGGCAGCGGTATTGACACTCCCTTCTCTGCGGCGCGTGTCTATTGGCTCACCACGGAAGGCTCTTACGCTAAGCGCATTCTTCCTGTTCCCGCCTCTTCTTCCGGAACTGTCGCGGCGGCCAGCTTCCCCTTCACCGTCATCCGGGAAGAACGCTCCACCTATTTCGCCGCTCTGCTGAATGGCGAAAACAACGATAATTTCTTTGGGGACGTCATCACCTCGGATCCCGTCGATGAAGTCCTCACCGTTGCCCACAGGGATACTTCCTCGTCCCAGTCGCTTACGCTCGATCTCTCCCTTCAAGGGGTGACCGATGCCCAGCAGCACACCATTTCCGTTCAATTGAACGGCTCGACCGTGGGCACCTTCGAATTCTTCGGCGAGATTCTTGCCAAGCAATCCTTCGCCGTGGACCCTTCGCAGATTCTCGATGGCGTAAATACCATTACGCTGACTGCCCTCAATGGCGATAACGATGTCAGCGTTGTGCAATCCATCGAACTCCACTATCCGCACACCTATTCGGCTGACGCGGATTGGCTGCGAGCCGCCGCGCTCTCCGGCTCCGACGTTCATGTTTCCGGATTCGCGGACTCCCAGGTTCGCGCGTTCGACATTACCGATCCCCTGAACATTTCTGAACTCACCGGCAAAATCACTTTGGAATCGGGTTTCTACAGCATCACCGTAACACTCCCGGCCGGAGCGCCTGCCGTGCGCACCATCCTTGCTTTCTCGCCGGACGCGCTTTCCTCTCCGCCTGCGCTGAAGTACCACGCCCCAACGCATCTGGACGACCGCCGCGCCGGCGCGGACATCATTATCCTGACGCATCCCGATTTTGCCTCGCACCTTACGCCGCTCGTGCGTCTGCGGGAATCGCAGGGCTATCACGTCGCGCTTGTCACCACCGACCAGGTATTTGACCAGTTCAACAATGGTGAGCGCAGCCCCTTCGCTATCCGCAGCTTCCTCCAAGACGCCGCCGCGCATTGGCAGCGCAAACCACAAGCCCTGCTGCTTGTCGGCGACGCTTCGATGGACCCGAGAAACTACCTGGGCTTCGGCGATTTTGATTTTGTCCCTACGCGAATCGTGGAAACCGCCGCCTTCAAAACCGCTTCCGACGATTGGCTCACTGACTTCCAACAAAACGGCTTCGCCACCATTCCCACTGGCCGCCTGCCCGTGCGTACCACTGCTGACGTCGACCTTCTCGTTGCGAAGATCGTCAGCTACGAACAAGGTGAGTTCGCCAGTTCCTGGAACACTCAGGCTCTTCTGATTGCCGACCAGAATATTGACTCGAATTTTACTTCCGCCGTCACTTCCGCCGCCGGGACTTTGCCTGCTTCTTTGCAAACCACGCAACTACTCACCGATGGAGTCGACCCCGCGACAGTCCGCTCTCAAGTCCTTGCAGCCCTCAATAGTGGCGCCCTCCTTGTGAACTATAACGGTCACGGCGCGGAGCAGCAGTGGTCTTTCTCCGACATTTTCAATAACACGGATGCTTCCGCGCTCACCAACGGCGGCCGCCTTCCTGTTTACGTCCTCATCGATTGCCTCAACGGGTTGTTCCAGGACGTTTACGCGCAGAGCCTGGCCGAAGCGCTAATCCTCGCTCCCAATGGCGGAGCCGTCGCGGTCTGGGCGTCTTCCGGATTCACTGAGCAGTCTCCTCAGGAGTCCATGAACCTGGCGTTTCTCCATCAATTGGCAACTCATCCTCGCGATCCTGTCGGCCGCATGATTCTCAACGCCAAGGCCAGCACAACCGACAGCGATGTTCGTCGCACCTGGAATCTCTTCGGAGATCCGGCAATGCGGTTCCATTTCGCCACTTCTATTTCGGCCCCTGTTTCCGATCCGCTGCCCGCTCCCCATATTCCCAAGGAATTCCCTCACGGCTGCCTGCGTGAGCCGGCTTGCCCAAAGGAGATTCAATGACCACGAAGTTCGTTCGCTTTTTTCCCGTTACCGCTGCGCTACTGCTGGCGGGCCTCACTTCGCCTCTACGGGCGCAATCTCCTGGCCAGAATCCCGCCTTGGGCCTGGTCGCAAAGTCCGAGAGAGCTTCAATTGGCAACGCTGCTGCCAATGAGGGTTCCTCGGTCTATTCGGGTGACTATCTCTCCACAGAGGACAATGGCTCGCTCCTCGTCCGCGTGGGGGCACTCGCCTTGGAACTCGAAAGCTCTTCAGCCGCACACATTTATCGCACACCTTACGGCGCGATTGTGGAACTAGATCGCGGAGCCGCGATTTACACCACGCCTGGCACGCTACGAAATTTAGTCATCGTCGCTTCCGATGTCCGCCTCACGCCCGCACTGTCCATCTCGGATTTGGGCCGTGTCAGCATCGACGATCCATGCAACGTCACTGTCCATAACCAGCGTGGGCAAGTCAATGTCCAGGTCGGCTCGGAAAATCGTGTCGTTGAAGAGGGCAAAGCCTATCGCGTCCACGCCGAAAACGCCATCAGCTATCGGCAGTACCTGTCACCAGATGCTGGCGACTACCACGACTACCATGAGCATCGCCCGTGTGCTCCCGTGAAAGTGGTTAGTGGCCACGCGCCGATGGCCGCGGGCCAGATCCCGGTCCGTTTCGTGCTCGTCACCGCAGCCGCTGTCGGCGCCATTACAACCGTTGGCGTCTGGAAGGCGCTCGAAAGCCCCGACCGGCCCTGAGGTACTCCCCGCGTTTCGCCTCCAACGAAAGAGGCAGGTGCCGCAACCGCTTCGAGGCACGCGCGCTTTTTCTTCACTCCTCAATGTAGCGTTGGTTTTTTATGCCAGCGTCTTGGCCATCGGCGCGAAAGAGAGCCCAGCGCCGTTTCTCAGCCGTGGCCCGCGGTCAATTCCCGCACAATCTGTCCCACGAAGTTCCTGGCATCGCCGAACAGCATCAAGGTCTTGTCCATGTAGTAGAGAGGATTATCGATCCCCGCGAATCCTGCGGCCATGCTTCGTTTGATGACCATCACCGTGTGCGCCTTGTCCACGTCCAGAATCGGCATCCCGTAAATCGGACTGCTTTTGTCTTCGCGTGCCGCCGGGTTCGTTACGTCATTCGCTCCAATGATCAACGCCACATCCGTCTGCGGAAAGTCGCCGTTAATGTCGTCCATTTCAAGCAGTTTGTCGTAGGGGATATCCGCTTCCGCCAGCAGCACATTCATGTGACCTGGCATGCGGCCAGCAACCGGATGGATTCCAAACTTCACATCCACGCCTTTTTTCGTCAGGGCGTCGTACAATTCGCGCACTTTGTGTTGCGCCTGCGCCACCGCCATGCCGTAACCCGGCACGATCACCACCTTGCTTGCTGCTGCCAGGATTCCGGCCGCTTCCTCCGGGGAAGCGCTCCGCACCGGCCTCGCTTCTGCGGCGCCCGCAGCCGTTTTGTGTTCTTGTCCAAAAGCGCCGAACAGCACATTGGTGAACGACCGGTTCATCGCTTTCGACATGTTCACCGACAGGATGAAGCCCGAAGCTCCGTCCAACGCGCCAGCGATGATCAGTAACTTGCTGCTGAGAACGAATCCCATCGCGGCTGCGGACAATCCAGCGTAGGAATTCAACAGCGAAATCACCGTCGGCATGTCCGCTCCACCGATGGGTATGATCATCATCACGCCAAAAAGCAGCGGAATAATAATCATGAAGGGAAACAGGTACATCTTCTCCGGGTGCAACACCAGCGTTACCGCGATTCCGATGGCGATTGCCAGCACTCCTAGATTCACCAGATTCTGGCCTCTGTACGTGATGGGCCGCTGCGGCAACACCTCCTGGAGTTTTCCTGCGGCCATCAAGCTCCCTGTGAACGTCAGGGAGCCAAGAATTACTTCCAGTGAAAGCACACCCATCAAGAATCCGGGCACGTCTGGCGCACGCAGGTAAAATTCCGCTGTGCCCACCAGCGTCACGCAAAGCGCTCCAAATGCATGGCTGAGCGCCGTTCGCTGTGGCACCGCGGTCATCGCCACTTTTCCCAGCGGCACGCCAATAATGGTGCCCAACACCAGCCCAATCGCCACCCATCGGTAAGTTAGGCCGTGATGTAACAGGGTCCCCACGATGGCGAGCAGCATCCCCGCCTCGCCGGCCCACACGCCGCGCCGCGCCGTGGCCGGGGAACTCAACCATTTCAGTGAAAGAATAAAGAGCGCTGTCGCTACCAGGTAGGTCACTTCAATGATGTGGTCCGCGGGAATCATGTCGTCACGGCTTCCTCGGTCCGCTGGTTTTAAACATTTTCAGCATGCGGTCCGTGATAATGAAGCCGCCAACGATGTTGCTGGTCGCCGCTACAATTGCAACGGTGCCCAAAATCGTTGCCAGCGTGCTTTTCCCCTCGCCCGCCAGGATAATGGCTCCCACCACCGCGATCGCATCCAGCGCGTTGGTCAGGGACATCAGCGGTGTGTGCAGCAGCGGCGAGACGCGCCGGATGACTTCAAATCCGATAAATGCCGCCAGCATGAATACGTATAGGCCCGTCAGTAGATCAAGATTCATCACGCCCCTCCCCCAGCCGGCGCTGAATGCAGTGCCGGCTGCGAGAAAAACTCTCGTACCCTCGCGTTCACCACTTCGCCTTCATGCACCACCAGCGTTTCTCGGATAATCTCGTCTTGAAGGTCCAACTGCAGCTTTCCTTCCTTGACCAGGTGCTGCAGAAAAGCGCTGACATTTCGGGCGTACAGTGCGCTCGCGTGATACGGCACCGTCGCACCTAGGTTGAATTCCCCAATGATCGTCACTCCATGCGCGACTATGGTTTCATCCGGCTTGGTCAGTTCGCAATTCCCGCCGCGTTCGGCCGCGAGGTCCACAATCACCGAACCTAGGGCCATCTTCTCCACCATTTCCTTCGTCACCAGCACCGGCGATTTCTTCCCCGGAATGACGGCGGCCGTGACCACCACGTCGCTTTCCGCCACGGTTTTCCCCAAAAGCTCCCGCTGTCTTTGGTAAAAGCTCTCGTCCTGAGCCTTGCCGTACCCTCGCGCATCCTGCGCGTCTTTGGCTTCGATGGGCAGTTCCACAAACCGTCCGCCCAGACTCTGCACCTGCTCTTTCGCGGCCGGCCGCATGTCGTACGCGGAAGCCACCGCCCCCAACCGCCGCGCCGTGGCGATAGCCTGCAATCCTGCCACTCCCGCGCCGATGATCAGCACGCGCGCTGGCGCGATTGTTCCCGCAGCCGTGGTCAACATTGGAAACATTCTTGGCAAGGTTTCGGCGGCCAGCACCACCGCCCGGTATCCGCAAATCGTCGCCATCGACGACAAAGCGTCCATACTCTGCGCGCGCGTCGTCCGCGGCATCAACTCCACCGAAAATGCGGTCACCCCGCGCTCGGCAATCTCCTGCAGCGCTTTCAGCGTTCCCAGAGGCCGCAGAAATCCCACCAAGGACTGGCCCTTTTTCATCAGCGGCAAGTCCATGCTTCCCGTCTTGTCATTTGCTCCGTGGCACAGAAACTGCACGATGATGTCCGCTGTCTGGAACAGCTCCGCGCGGCTACCCATCAGTCGCGCTCCCTTTTC
>JBAVHY010000142.1:0-15816 GCA_049686315.1 Candidatus Acidiferrum sp.
GTGTTGAACTTGAATTCCGCACCTATCCCAGACTTGGTGAAGGGGAAGCCGAAGCTTTTGAGGAGGCGGTTCGTTCCGGCGTGAACGGAATTATTACCTTCCCCAGCCGGCCCCAGCAGATGCGAACTTGGATGCGTCGCGCCATGCGAGCGCAAATCCCTGTAATCTGTGTCGCGACAGATGCGCCGACCACCGGCCGCCTCGCCGTCGTTTCAATCGATACCATGGTCAGCGGCTCTCTCGCTGCCGATCTCCTCGGCAGGCTACTGCAAGCCAAGGGGAAAGTTGCAGTCACCTTAAGCGATCTGGCCATTACCGAGCACGCCGAGAAATGCAAAGCCTTTGAGGAGACTTTGCGAACCTATTACCCAGACATGCAGCTCGTTGAGACGGTTGAAGAACACGACGTCAACGCCGAAGCTTACGACAAGTGCCAGCATCTGTTCACTGCCCACCCGGATATCGCCGGAATGTACGTTTCAACCGAGGCCTCCATTCCTGTCATCGAGGCCGCGCGCGACACAGGAGTTCTTCCTCACCTCGCCATTATCACCACCGACCTGTTTCCCGCTCTCGTCGAACATATTCGTGAAGGGCGAGTCTTAGCCACAATTTATCAGCGCCCCTACACCCAAGGCCGCATGGCATTTCGCGTTCTCCATGAATTTCTTGTCGAAGGATCGTGTCCCGCCTATCAGGTGACCCTGGCTCCTCATCTCGTGATGCGCGGCAATCTGGATTTCTTCATGCAACGCCAGTCACAGGAATCGGTAACGGAAAAGAAATCTCATAATCCGATTGACGGTGTGGATCTGGAAGGCTACTCGGTTGGTTGAAGCGCGCGGATACCCAGAAATTATTCTATCGTCGCGGCCAATCCTGTTTCATCTCGCCGAGAATTTATAAATCGTCTCGGAATGAAACAGAGATTCCGGCCGCAGGATCGTGGTTGGAAATTCCGGGTGATTCGGTGAATCCGGAAAGTGCTGAGTTTCCAGGCACAGGGCGCCGTATTTCTTGTGCGCTATGTCGCCCTTCTCCGCCAGGCTGCCGTCCAGATGGATCCCCGAATAGAACTGGATGCCAGGCTCGGTGGTCCAAACCTCCATCTGCCTTCGAGAGACGGGATCCGCCACGCGCGCTGCCAGGCGCAAGGTTCCGATCTTTCCGTTCACCACAAAATTGTGATCGTACCCTCCAATGTCTTTCAGTTCGCCGATGCGCGCGCCAATCGCGGCCGGCTTGCGGAAATCCAACGGACTATTCACAACGCTTCGTATCTCTCCTGTTGGAATCAAGGTGGCATCCACCGGAGTGTACGTATCCGCATTCAGGTACAGCACATGAGCCAGAACGTCGCTCGTCCCTGCCAGGTTGAAGTAACTGTGGTTGGTCAGATTCAGTGGAGTGGCTTTATCAGTCTCCGCCGTATACTCGAGCTTCAATTCATTTTCGTCCGTCAAGGTATACGTCACCGTCGCCGTTACGGTCCCGGGAAAATTCTCCTCCCCATCCTTGCTCACGTAGGTAAACCTGACGCTCGCTCCCTGCGCGCTGTCCACCGGCGCACCTTGCCACACTCGATGGTCGAACCCGACGCTTCCGCCGTGCAGACTGTTGGGTGGATTATTGATCGCCAGTTGGTACTCCTTTCCTTCCAGCGAAAAATGACCTTTCGCAATTCGGTTTGCGTAACGCCCGATCGTTGCGCCGAAATACGGCTGCTTCCCCGCATATCCTTCAACGTTTTCGAAGCCCAACACGACGTCGGCAAGCTTCCCGCCATGGTCCGGCACCCACAGTTCTCTGAGTGTAGCTCCGTAATTAATCACTCTCGCTGACAGGCCATTCCGATTGTGTAATGTGTACTCGACGATCTCTGCCCCGCCAGACAATCGGCCAAACGGTGATATCTCTAATTTATCCAGTTGTTTGGCACTGCTTCGGGAACTCCTGCTGGACGTCCATGCGATGGAAAAATAACCGAGAACGATTACGGCCACTAATATTCCCGCTCGACCCCATAGCTCCACTTCGCTCCTCCTCGTCCGCCACGGACTTGTGCACCGAGAGCGGCTCTGTGCGGCTTGTACCAAAAATACCTCCAATCGCGAGTGATCCGCCTAATCTTTTGAATTACTTTGAGTTATCGGTCACCTCACTGGTTGACAGCAAACCGACCAAGGTCCTACGATACGCGTGCTTTGCAGTGAAACCGCGAATCCGCTATGAATCGGCGAAACGCATTGCGCACCTTGGCGGGCGTCCTCTCCGGCACAAAGTTGTCGGGAGCGCTTACGCTATTTCCAGTCTTCTCGGGACAGCAGCAGAGACCTTTTCAACCCACTCACGAGTGCCTGGCGAAGTATGACATACCCCAATGGTTTCGCGACGCCAAGTTTGGTATTTGGGCCCACTGGGGGCCTCAATCCGCTGCTGAGGCCGGTGATTGGTACGCGCGGAATATGTACATGCAAGGCTCCGAACAATACAACTATCATCTCGCCCACTACGGACATCCCTCCAGATTTGGACTCAAGGACATCATCCCTACTTGGAAGGCAGCGGCCTTCGATCCTGATTACCTCGTCGGACTCTACAAAAAAGCGGGCGCAAAATATTTCGTCAGCATGGGCGTGCATCACGACAATTTCGACCTCTGGAATTCGAAGCACACGCGGTGGAATTCTGTGCGCATGGGGCCGAAGCGGGACATTGTCGCGGAGTTCCGCCAAGCTGCGCAAGAACATGGCTTGCGTTTTGGCGTCAGCGACCATCTTTGGATTTCTTACAAATGGTTCGCCGTTAGTCACATGAGTGACGCAACAGGCCCGCTTGCCGGCGTCCCCTATGATGGAACGGATCCGCGGAACGCCGACCTTTACCACTCCATTTCTGATCCCAAGTTAATCACCGAAAAGCTGGATTGGAACGAGGACGGCATCCCCGAATCGTGGAAGGCACATTGGACTCAGCGTATTACCGACCTGATCGATCAGGCGCAACCGGATTATCTCTACAGCGATGGCGCCTTGCCGTTTGGTGAACGCGGCCTGCAGATGGCTGCGTACCTTTACAACCTCAGTGCTCAGCGGAACGGCGGCCGCACTCAGGCCGTTTATCTCAGCAAACGGCCGGAGGATTGCGCCGTCGGCACCTGCGTTCTAGACCACGAGCGAGGCGTGCTCGATGAGATTTCCGCCAATCCCTGGCAAGCAGACACCTGCATCGGTAATTGGCACTATGCCCGCGGCATCCAATACAAATCCCCCAAGTTCGTGGTCGACATGCTCGTCGACGTGGTAAGCCGCAATGGCAATCTCATGCTGAACTTTCCTTTGCCCAACAGCGGCATGCTCGATGACCAGGAGCTTGGCATCCTGGCGGAGATCACAGACTGGATGAATGTGAATGGCGAAGCGATTTACGCCACGCGGCCCGGGAAGATCGCCGGCACCGGGCCCAGCACGAAAAAGTCCAGCTCTGGTGATACCAATTTCAATTAAAAGGACCGCAAAGATCTCACTCCCGAAGATATTCGATTTACCACAAAAGGAGATGCTCTCTACGCGTTTGTGATGGGCTTGCCGGAAAAACAGGCCGTTGTGCCGCCCTTGGCCACAGCCGGCAGTTCAGGCGTCGGCAAGATTACTCAGGTTGAGTTGCTCGGCTTCCCTGGCAAACTCGTATGGCTGCAGGATGGCACGGGTTTGAAAATTCAATTGCCCGAAACGAAGCCTTGTAAGCACGCACTGGTTTTCAAAGTGCACGGCGCCCTCTGATTACGCGGTTATCTCGCTTCAGCCATCTCGACCAACCGAGCCCGAGAAGGGAAACTCATTGACAACATTCCCTCAGGGTGCGACATTCGCGTCAGGTGTAACGCAAGACCGTAAGCGTTTACGGAGCCTCTCCATCATGCGCCTTACTTTTCGCTTTTGCTCCCTGCTTTTCGCTTGCCTGTTCTCCCTTATCCTTGCTCGCTCTCTTTTCGCGCAGTGGCTTCCTCTCGACCCGGTGAAAAGTGTGGAGCCCCAATCCGATGGTGCCCTGCTTGTCCTCGAAAGCGGCTATCTTCGTTTCCAGGTCTGTTCGGATTCCATCGTTCACATTACCTACTCCCTTTCTCGCGACATTCCGAAGAGAACTGATTTTCTCGTCACCAAAACATCTTGGCAAAAAGCAGAATTCTCTCTCCGTACCGATGATCCTAAACTAATCACCCTAACGACTCCCTTGTTAAAGATCGACGTCGCGCGCGCCGACAGCTCCATCCTCTTCTACGACTCCGCCGGCCACAAGTTAACTCAAGAAAATACTCGCACCCTCACTCCCGTAGAAGTCAATGGCGAAAAGACTTTCCACTCCGAGCGATTTGTAAACATGTGGGATACCCAGGAAGCATTTTACGGCCTAGGCCAGCACCAGGCGGGGGTGCTGAACTATCGCGGCGAAGCCGTGGACATTTCTCAGGACAACACCAATATCTCGGTTCCTCTGCTGCTCTCCAGCAATGGCTACGGCATTTTTTTGAACAATGGATCGCGCAGCCGTTTCAATAATCGCTTCGTTCACGCTTTTTATCTCAGCTCGGAAGTTGCCGATTCCATCGACTACTATTTTTTGTTTGGCCCCGATTTCGACAAAATCGTCGCAAGCTACCGCGACCTCACCGGGCAAGCCCCGCTCTTCGGCAAGTGGGCGTACGGCTACTGGCAATGCAAGAACAGATACGATTCCCAACAGGAACTCGAAAACATCGCGCGGAAATACAGGGATCTCCACATCCCCTTGGACAACATCGTGCAGGATTGGTTTTGGTGGAACACCATGGGCGAGCCTGTCTTCAACAAAAATTATCCCGATCCGGGGGGCATGGTTGATGCTCTACACAAAAACCATGTCCACCTGATGATTTCTGTCTGGCCATATTTCCGCCCGGGCTCGCCAGTTTACGATGACATGGAGAAACGCGGCTTTTTCATCGCTCGCACGAAGGTTCAGAGTTTCCACCCGCCCGGTCAAGCGCTCTATGACGCTTTCAATCCGGAAGCGCGCAAATATTATTGGAAATTGATGGACAACGCTCTCTTCAAGATTGGCATCGACGCCTGGTGGCTGGATACCACCGAACCGGAAACCGAGGGGCTCGAAACCAACCTCCTCGTCACTCACAAAGTAGCTCTGGGCAACGGCGCGCGCTATGCCAACGAGTTCCCTCTCCTCACGACCACCGGCGTTTACGAAGGCCAACGCGCCGCTTCGGACCAAAAGCGCGTCTTCATCCTCTCGCGCTCTGGCTACGCGGGCATTCAACGCAATTCGACAACGGTCTGGTCTGGTGACGTCGATCCCAATTGGGAAACTTTTCGCCGCCAGATTCCCGCTGGACTGAACCTCTCCGTCTCCGGTGTCCCTTATTGGACTACCGACATCGGCGGCTTTGTGTCTACTAATCCCGATGACTCGGGTTACCGCGAGCTCTACATTCGTTGGTTTCAGTTCGGCGCCTTTTGCCCCGTTTTCCGCGCCCATGGCACCCGCACCACCAATCAGAATGAGATTTGGTCTTACGGTCCCGAAGCGCAGAAGATCCTCACCAGTTACGATCAATTGCGCTACCGCCTAATGCCCTACATATATTCCACTGCCTGGAAAGTCACCAACGAGGGTTACACCTTCATGCGCCCGCTGGTGATGGATTTTCGCGCCGATACCCGCGCCCAAAACATTACTGACCAATTTCTATTCGGCCCAGCCATCTTGGTGAACCCAGTCACCGAGCCCGGCGCCACTTCTCGCCATCTTTATCTTCCGGACGCAACCTGGCACGACTTCTGGACAGGCGCCGCCACCACAGGACCTCGCGCAATTGATTCGCCCGCGCCTATCGATCGCACCCCTCTTTTCGTCCGCGCCGGTTCCATCTTGCCGCTCGGCCCTGACATTGAGTACGCCGCCGAAAAGCCCGCGGATCCCATCGAAATTCGCGTCTATCGCGGCGCAAACGGAAATTTCACGCTCTACGAAGACGAAAATGACAACTACAACTATGAGAACGGCGTTCACGCCACCATTCCCTTTTCCTGGGACGAATCCTCACACACTCTCTTTATCGGCGATCGCGTCGGCACTTTCCCCGGAATGCTCGAATCGCGCACCTTCAACGTTGTATTTGTCGCGGAGAACCATGGCACCGGCAGCGCCCTAACGCAGACCCCGGACAAGACCGTCCATTACACGGGGAGAAAGCTTTCCGTCACTCCTTGACTTTGATTTTGTGAGCAAGCTAACGCAAAGACTCGAGCCATCGCCACGACGTATACAGCCTCCAAACGGCCAGTCCGTCTTCATGCTTGCTGGCAAGATAGTCGTCGACAAAAGATTTCATCTTGCTGGCGTTGAGCAAGTCCAAATTCTTCATCGACATAGAGTCGCACATTTCCCGTAAGGCACCCCCGCGTTCCCGCAGCATCCGCATCCATGGACTGGATCTGATCATGCCCTGTTTGTTTTTCTCAATGACAGCGGCAGGCAAAAGTCTTTTCCCAACTTCCCGCAGAATGTGTTTTTTCACTCCCACTGTCGCACAATAATCGGCGCCGGGTGCCCGGCTTTCTGGCTTCTATACTCTCCCAACCAAGTGCTAAGAAGGCTCTCCACTTGATCCTGAGGAGACTATCGCCGAACCCGCGAGGGGTAAAATTTCCCACGGTTCCATCGGAAGAGACGCTACATGACGGTGGATTGACCCTGAGCATTCGGCGATCTGTCACCGATATGAAACTCAAGCTCCCCATGTACTTTCGCGCATGGCGCAGCGGCAGTCTTAGCTGGCCCAACCTCCAGCGCGCGGCGCGCCTGGAAGAGGGGTCCACTGAGATAAAACAAATCCTCATTAATCGTGCGCGCGCGTGTGACTGAGTGACTAGGGATGCTGGTTGATCATTAGGTGGGAGTAGGGTGTACCGGCCCACATGATCCAGGTTCCCGTCTGCTTCGGTTCGACCGATAACCCCGTCGTCTTCGGGTCGACTGGCCATAGGATCATCCAATGAGGGGGTTCTTTAATGGGCGTGCCAGAAGTAGCGTTGGGATCACTGCCGCTCCAATCTGTTCCGCCCAGTAGCATATATTCAATTCCTGGTTCAGTGTTCATGGGTTTGGGTTTGTGCGCGGCAAAATCTCGCTCCCATTGCAGTGCCGCCTCATTAGCACAGTAGGCAGTCTCACCGACCTTTCCCGGATGTCCTGGAAAGCAGGTGAATCCATTCGTGCCCTCCCTCAGCACGATCTCGTTTCTTTTATCATCCAGATCGACCACCTTGGCCGCCTTTGCAATGTTTGCGGGTGCTGCGGAGATCGCACGAGCCACCTTTGCTTCTTTGGACTCCGCTGTCGGCTTCACTGTCTTCCGTTGAGCCATGACTGCTGTTGCCCCTATCCAAACAAGGAATAAAGCTGAAATCACCATACGGTTCATAAGAACCTCCCCGGCATATCCGGCGCCGATTCTAGGGCACAACAGCCAATGCAACAAGAGAGTTTCAAGACAGGAGTGGTCATTCCCCGAAGTCCCTTCTTGAGGATGAAGGGGCGGGACCAACTCCTGGTCGCGAAATCGTCCATGTGCTCGACCAATTTTCGCCACGGATTCCTACATTCACGCGCACCGCGTTTTTCAGGGATGTGGATTATTTCTGACTTCCCGTGGGTCGATGCCTGCATCCGCGGGTTCGATAACGTTACATTTCCACGGATGCCGCGTCTAAGCAGCTATCCTCTAGCCTTGACCGCCCTCATGGGTCAAGTCATAAGAAGTGAAAGATCACCAGTGTGGACTGGAGGATCAGGGAGCATAGTCGAAATAGGCTTCCTCGGACCAGGAGACCTTAATGCGCCTCAGAAGCAACTCTTTGCGACTGTACCTTGTGACCATTTTCACCTGCCTGCTAGGGATAGCTCCGATAGTATCAGGAGAGACGCCAAGGAAAGTGACGAAGTTAGCAGAAGGTGTGTATGCGATCGAACATCCCGGTCATCGTCAAGACGGATTATTTAGTGGCAACACCACGGTAATCTTGGGGGCGCGGCAGGTGTTTGTCGTCGATTCTGCGTTCCTGCCATCGGTCACTCGTGATGACATCGCTCAGATCCGCCAATGGAGCGACAAGCCGGTTAGTTTTCTGTTGAACACACATTTTCATAACGACCACAACCTGGGAAACAGTTTGTACATGGAAGCTTATCCGGCTCTGACCATCATTGCGCACACTGAAACGAAAAAAAGTATGGACATGTTTGGTCCCAGCTCGGCGAAACGCGAAGAGAGAACCAACGCCCGCCTGCAACAAATGCTCGAGCAGGGTAAAGCTCCGGATGGCCAACAACTAACCACCGAGGAGAAGGCCTACGTCAAAGAGATCCTGAACGACCGTCTTCCTTGGACCGACGAACTCGAGAAGACCAGGTTTGAGAGTGCGACTCTTACTTTCGACCACGACTTTTCGATCGATATCGGTGATCGCGAGGTCCAAGTGAAGTTCTTAGGAAGGGGCAACACTGGCGGTGACGCGGTCGTATATCTCCCCAAGGAGAAGATCTTGGTTGTCGGCGATCTTGTAGGCTCTCCCATCCCTATGGCGAATGATGGCTACCCCTCTGAATGGATCATTACCTTGCAAAACTTAGGCCGGTTGGACGCCGACAAGATTGTGCCAGGTCACGGGCCCGTCCTCTACGACAAAAGTCAAATTTTCCTCTATCGCGACTTGCTGAGGAGCGCGGTGGACCAGATGAATGCAAAGCTCATACAGATCGGCCCAGCGATGTCTCGCACGCTGGATGACGTCAAAGGGAGCATTGACCTCTCGCCTTTTCGACAGCGTTTCATAGGCAACGACGCAAGTCTCGAGCCAGATTGGGATGATTTCACAAACGGCCTGATCAAAACTACATTCGGAGAGGCCAGTTTGCGTTAGCGCCCATGCTTCGTCGCCGCGGCCGCTGAGTCGGAAAGGCTTCCCCGTCGTGGACAAAATTCCATCCGGGTACCAGGAGGCAAGCTGTGAATCGACATCTCACTCTCGCCGTTCTGACTCTTCTCTTGGGGGTCGCGGCCCATCCTCAAGCGGAGCAGGCGGCCAGTGTTCCTTCGGACTCCCCACGTTGGGATCTGCAAGGCGAGGCGAAAGCCGCCGAATATCAGGGCCGCAAGTGCCTCCTGATTGATGGCGGCGCCGCGATACTCAAAGATTTTGAAATGCGCGACGGGGTGATAGACGTGGACGTGGCAACCCCAGCGGTTCGGGGCTTTTTCGGCTTCGACGTTCGCGTCCCGGCCGACGGCTCCAACTACGAAGAGATCTATCTCCGCCAGCACAAGTCCGGGCAGCCCGATGCCATGCAGTACACACCGGTTCTCAACACCGGCCGCAACTGGCAGCTCTACAACGGGCCTGGTTTTACCGGCAAGGTCGATATCCCGAAAGGAGTGTGGTTCCACCTCCGGCTCGAGTTGACTGGCTCCCAGGCCAAACTCTACGTCCAGGACATGGGCAAGCCCGCTCTCGTCATGGACGATCTGAAGAGCGGCGTGGAGAAGGGGCAAGTGGCCTTGTTCACCCTCACGGGCGAGACCTACTTCTCCAATTTCGAAGTCAGGAAAGCGTCCGACGCGCCTTGGGAACGCCACCTTCCTTCCATGCCACCAAACACCATTACAAAGTGGAGCATCTCACCTTCCTACGATGGGCTTGCGCGAAATCTGGAACGCCCCCTGACACCCTCGGAGAGCAACGAGATCCAGTGGCAGGATGTCGAGGCCGAGCCGCCAGGTTTTGTAGTGTTGTATCGCTATCGAGAAGCGCCACATCCGAGAGTTACGTTTCAGGGCGACTTTTCGAGACGGCTGGAGCTCCAGCCCGGGATGAAAGTCTTGTATGCGCGGACGAGGATCGCATCCGACCACGAGCAGGTGAAAAAGCTAGACATCGGGTATAGCGATGACGTCAGCGTATTCCTGAACGGCAGGATTCTGTACCGGGGGCGGAGCGCTCAAGGTTTCCGCGATCCTGGGTTCCTTGGGATCGTGAATCCGGAAAACGATGCCGTATACCTCCCACTGAAGAAGGGCAACAATGAACTGATGTTGGCGGTTAGCGAACTGGGCGGCGGCTGGGGATTCATTTGCCGCTTAGAGGATGTTCAACAAGACTGAGCTTAAGTTTATTCCATTCACTGAACGGGGGAGAGTGGATCAGGTGTTTAGAGAAGCGTAAAACGAGATGGTTGCATTCTCTCCCTCGAATGCCCTCAACTCGGAAACTATGTCAGTCACTTGCCGTTCCCCCCTCTGATTCCTTGCCTGGTAAGTGAAGTTCTTGACCGGCAGCCTTTCGCTACGGATTCCATGTGGGATGCCAACTGCGTCTATCAGGCATTTGTCAATCCGGGCGAATGACCCGACGACCGAACGGGCCTCGGCTCTCTTTCGAGGACACTAGACAGGGGTGTGGAGGTCGGGCCATTATTATTCGTAGTGCAGGGCCACCATCGGGTCCACCCGCATGGCGCGTCTCGCTGGAAGGTAAGAAGCCAACAGGGCTACGAATATCAGAAGCGTTGCCACGCCAAGAATGGTTGTGGGATCCGTGGGACTGACGCCGTATAGAAAGCCGGAGAGAATACGGCCCAGGGCGAGTGAGGCGATCACTCCGACCAAAACGCCGGAAAGAGCGAGCTTTAGCCCTTCCGCGATCACCATGCCCAGAACATCGCCACGGCTCGCACCCAGCGTCATGCGAATGCCGATTTCATGCGCGCGCTGATTCACCGTATAGACCATCAATCCGTATAACCCCACAATGGCGAGCACCAGCGCCGCGCCCGCGAAAATCGCGAACAGTGTCGCGCGGAAGCGCGGCTCGCTGACAGAGCCGGAAATGTTCTCCTCCATGGTGCGCACCCGCACCACGGGCTGATCGGGATTGATGTCACGAACGGCGCTGCGCAACGCCGAGGCTTCGCTCTGCGGATCACGCTCTGTGCGCATAACGACAGAAAGGGCAAAGACCGGCAGCAGCGAATCACCCTGGCGCACCGGCACATACATTTCCGCCTTGGGCTCACCGGCAAGATCCTGCTTCAAATCGCCGACAACTCCGACAACCTCCATCCATGGGACACTGGCCTCGGGCATGGCGCCAAGCTGGATGCGCTTGCCGATAGGGTCGGCGTCGGGAAAATACTGCTGGACAGCGGCACGATTAATCATCGCGACGTACGGCGTTCGTTCCGTGTCGGACTGCGTGATGAACCTGCCCCCGATCAGCGGGACACCCAATGTTTCCACATAACCTGCGGTCACGGGACGGTAGCCGATGATCACGTAATCGTGCGGCGATTTTGGCGCCCGCCCTTCAATATTGAAGTGAATGGCGCTGCCCGTGCCGGTAACAGGTAAAGTAGTAGCCGCGCCTGCGCTGCGCACACCGGGAGAGGCGCGAAGCTTTTCGAGCAATCGATCGAAGAATTCCATGCGCTCGACTCCGTTGGGATAAGCATTCGGAGAAAGTGGGATATCGGCGACCAGCAGGTTTTCCGGGCGGAAACCAGGTAGCTGGCTGGTGAGCCGTTCGAAGCTCCGCAGCAAAAGAGCCGCCCCTACGAGCAAGAAAAGAGCGAGACCTACCTCGGCGACGATCAGCGCCCTGCGCACGTGGCGCTGTGCGCGGCTGCCCGTTGCCCCCCGTGTCGCTTCATTCAGGACGTGACGCAAATCGATGCGCGCCGTTTGAAACGCCGGCGCCAACCCGAACAGCACCCCGGACAAAACTGCCAATGCGGCCGCGAATAGCAGCACCCGCCAATCGACAGTTACCGGAGAGATGTTCGGCACGGCATTGGCCCCGAGCCTTAGCAGCCAGGCCATGCTGCCCCATGCAAGCAAAACGCCCGCGCCCGCCCCCGCAAGCGCCAGAAGACTGCTCTCCGTCAGCAATTGGCGCACGATTCGCGAGCGCGACGCTCCCATAGCGGTGCGCACCGCGATTTCCTGCCGGCGTCCTGTCGCGCGCGCCAGCAACAGATTCGCAATATTGCCGCAGGCGATCAACAG
This sequence comes from Candidatus Acidiferrum sp., assembly GCA_049686315.1. Taxonomy (GTDB): domain Bacteria; phylum Acidobacteriota; class Terriglobia; order Acidiferrales; family UBA7541; genus Acidiferrum. Next base: position 12,119 of record JBAVHY010000142.1, read on the forward strand.
TACCAGCCCCACCGCCGCCAGCATCACTAGCAATGCCGGCCGAACATTCGAGACCAAGCGGTCGCGCATGGAAGTTACGTCCGCTCCCATGTCGGTATCGTATATGGGATATTCCTGCGCCAGATTTGCGGCAATGATCTTCATCTCCGATTGCGCTTGCCCCGGCGTGGTGCCTGCTCGCAAACGCCCTACCGCGGTGATTCCGGGATGCCAGTTGCGATCGTCTGGCAGCGTCTTTGCCCATGGCTCGAACGGAACGTACACGTCCGAGCGCACCAGCAACTGATAATCCGCTGGCAGCACCCCAATGATGGTGTAGCTTTTATTATCGAGCGTAATGGATTTGCCAAGCACCTCAGTGGAACCCGCGAAGCGCTGTCGCCAGAAGCCGTAACCCAGCAACACCACCTGCGGACCTCCGGCGCGATCCTCCTCCGGCGCGAAGGTGCGGCCCAGACGGGCCTGCACTCCTAGCAGCGGGAACATCGAAGCCGAAGTCATTTGCGCGGGCAGGCGCTCTGGCTCACCCGCTCCCGTCAATGTAAGCGTGGTGATGCGTGTCGCGGACATCGCTGAAAACGATTTGCCACGATCGCGGAAATCCTGAAAATTCTGATAGGAAGGCCCCACCACCGGCACCGAAGGTATCCGCTCCGTGATGATGCACAGTTGATCCGGAGCGCTGAACGGCAGCGGCCGCAGCAGCACCGCATTGATTACGCTGAAAATCGCCGTATTCGCTCCGATGCCTAAGGCCAGCGTCAGAATGGTGACGGCAGCGAAGCCGGGATTGTTTCGGAGCGTTCGCAGCGCATACCGCAGGTCATGCCAGAAAGTGGTCATGGCTGTCTCCCTTTTTTCGAACGCTCAGATTCTATTCGCGGCACAGCACATCGTGTCAACTTTCTTCACGCGCCTCGCGGAAACATAGAAACATAGTGGGTATTTTGCCACGACGAATCGTCCAGAAATCCAATACTGACCTTGGAGGATTTCTTAGGATTCGTTTTACAAAGGAGGCTAAGCCGTTGATTCTATTAGTTTGGCTGGGAGGCCTGGGCTCGAACCAGGATAGCCAGATCCAGAGTCTGGAGTCCTACCAATTGGACGACCTCCCAGCCGATGGGAGAACTGCGGGTAGCAGCAGAAGCAAGGAAAGGATCCGCAACCGCACTTCAACCTTTCTAGAGTAAATCGGTACTCCGCCTGCGTCAACTTACGCCTGTTTCCAATGTTCCCTGCGCCAATGCCTCCGCGCCTGCTTCCTTGTAGACGTTCCTACCAGAAGTTCGTTGCGGGAATACCATAGCCGTGCTACTTTCCCCGCACATTCTGCGTTCTGCCTGTGTCAAGCGCAGCCACTTCAACGCGATCTAGCTGCCCCGATGCTTTGAGAGCTGCTCCATGGCGGGAGGAATGCGCGCTTGGACAGATGCTTCCTGGGTACAAACGCGCCGCGGAGTGAGCCGTCTTCGGGGGAAGAGGGGAAGTCACTATGAACATTCGTCAGAGCTTCATCCGCAATCGTGAGGTTCTTCTCTTGCTGTTACTGGCTATTCTCCTTTCCTCCCCAACGAGCCTGTTCGCGCAAAAGCCTGATGGTGCGGCGGCGGACGGCAGCTCCTTGCCGGATTCACCGCCGCCCAAGCAACAGGGCAAAGCAGATTCGCCCAAGGGCAGCACCTCGAAATTCATAGGCTACGTCTCTAACAAATCGATCGTCTTTCCTGACCTAGCCACCAGCACGGCCCCGATGTCCACAGGTGAAAAATTCAAACTCTTCGTGAATCAGAGCATTTCTCCACCTTACGTTCTCGCCGCTGGTGTCGATGCCGCGGTCGGCCAGGCTCGCGACGTCCCCGAATCCTCCGGCCAGGGCTGGGATGCCTATGGAGGCCGCTATGGAGCGGCCATTGCCCGAGCTTCCTCCGACAGTTTCTTTGGCACTTTCCTCTTCGCCTCCGTGCTGCATGAGGACCCGCGTTTCTTTCCCCAGACTCATCCCACTTTTTGGGGCAGCGCAAAATATTCCGCGGGACGAGTCTTCGTCACTCGCACGGATTCCGGATCCGATAGGTTCAATACTTCCGGCCTGCTGGGCCCATTGGCAGCGGAAACGTTGGCGAACGCTTATCTGCCGCGCTCCGAGCAAACCGGCGCGAAAACCGCGGAGCGATTCGGCACGGATCTCGCCTGGAAATTTGCCGGCAATATGTTCAAGAACTATTGGCCGGTAATTTTTCACAGCCTGGGGCTGAAACGCATGAAAGTCATACCGGACCCTGGTTCACCGGACCATAGGTCCGGCAAGTCCAAGAATTAGCGCGGAAAGCAGGCGCTACTCTTTTTCAAGCTGTTTGCGCGCGGCCTTCAATTCCGCAAGTTTCTCTGCCGTCACTTTCGGGTATTCCAGGTTCAGGCTCTCCAGAGCGTCCACAATTGTGACCACTACCAGCAGGCGCGTAAACCATTTGTTGTCCGCTGGCGCCACAACCCAGGGCGCGTATTCCGTCGCCGTATTGCGGATCATTTTTTCATAAGCATCCTGGTACTCATTCCAATATTTCCGCTCTTGCACGTCGGACGCCGAAAATTTCCAGTTTTTCTCTGGGGTGTCTAGCCGCTCCATGAAACGCCGCTTCTGCTCTTTTTTCGAGACGTTGAGGAAGAATTTCAGAATCGCGATCCCATTCCGCGCCAGGTAGCGCTCAAAGGCGCCGATGTCCTCGTATCTCCCCTTCCAAAAATGGTCGCCGCGCAAAGAATCGGGTATTCTTTGTTTCTCCAGGAATTCGGGATGCACGCGCACGACCAGAACTTCCTCGTAATACGAGCGGTTGAAAATGCCGATTTTCCCCCGAGGCGGCAAGCAGCGATTCGTGCGCCACAAGAAGTCGTGCGCCAGTTCTTCGCTCGACGGCGATTTGAACGCGTGCACATCCACGCCCTGCGGATTCACGCCGGACATCACGTGCTTGATCGTTCCGTCTTTTCCCGCCGCGTCCATTGCCTGGAAAACCAGCAACAGTCCCCAATTGCACTGCGCAAAGAGAACGTCCTGCATCTCGTTGAGAAGTTTCACTCCCTCCTCGAGCCATTTCTTGACTTCGGGTTTTTCTTCGGACTTGATGCCGTGCGTGTCTCCCGGGTCATGATCTTTCAACCGGAAGTCTTTGCCTGACGTGATCACATACGGCTTGATGAATTTGTGGATATGTTTCAGCTTCGTCTTGGCCATCTTCGCTCCTGGCTTGCTCCGAGCTCCCGACACGTCGCTTGCATCATGTACCGACCCTCGCTGCGGTTCAAGGCAGCAACGGTGTGAAGATTGGCCACGGAGGCACAGAGGGCACGGAGAGACGAAAAGAGGAGTGAGGCCGAAAGGAGGCGTGGAAAATGTCGGCGCGCCGACATTCTGTGATTAATTATAGTGTTAGTAATCACTTGGCATTTTGCCTGTGCCTGCTGCTTGCATGCGCATGCCCAGAAACGGAGAGTCACCACTGTTAACTTATATTATGTATATCTATAGTAACTATATTGGGAAACTGGGGAAAACTGGAAAACCGGGGACAGACGGGCCATTCGCTACTCATCACTAATCACTGCCGGGTGCCCCATGCTCGGGTTTTTGAGCGTGGGTCTTGGGTTTTGTTTCTGTTTCGCGATCCCTCCCGCGTAACCCTGCTGATTAGTTG
>JBAVHY010000143.1:0-3515 GCA_049686315.1 Candidatus Acidiferrum sp.
GCCACCGGAGGGGCTTGCGGCTTCATAGTAGAAAGCGACTTCATTGCGGGTTCCGTCCAAATCGTATACGACAGTGTATAAAGTGCGGGAGCCTTCAGGAAATTCCGTGATTTCCTTGATCACGCCGGTGGACACAGTGCCGTTTCCAGTGGTGAAACTGATGACCGAGTAGCGAATGTGTCCCTTCCATCGGCTAAAGGCCCTTGGCCCTGTCCGGAATCAACCACACATCCTTCAATTTTTGCCAGATGGATGAACGGCGCGCCATAGGCCATGTCGTGTACGGCATTGGTACCAAAGGCTGGGGCATTTTGCGCGTTAGTACCTGTGGACGATTCCTATCGCCGCAGCAGGGAGATGGACATTGGGAAGGGGAGTTAGGAAGATGGCGGAGCAGGCGAGGAGGATGGGAGATGAGAATGTTGAGAACGGGGCGCGGAAGATTTATGAAGGTGCAGATAGCGGCGGCGAGTTGCGTTTTGGTGAGTGGGGTGTGGGGACAAGTGAAGGAGAAAAAGGAAACAAGGGGCAAGTACGAGGCGACGATTGAATCGCTGAACAAGCATCCGTTGCCGGAGTGGTATGCGGATGCGAAGTTGGGGATTTTTATTCATTGGGGATTGTATTCGGTGCCGGGATGGGCAAAGCCAGCGCCCGAGGGGGAGAAACTTTCGGAGCAGGAATATCTGAAGAGGAATCCGTATGCGGAGTGGTATCTGAATACGCTGCGGTTGGATGGTTCACCGACGAAGGCTTATCACGAGGAGCATTACGGAGCGGGATACGACTACTACAACTTCGCGGAGACGTTTAATAAGGAGATTCAAAAGTGGAAGCCGGAGGAGATGGCGCGGACGTTCAAGATGGCGGGGGCACGGTATGTGGTGCTGACGTCGAAGCATCATGAGGGGTTTACGTTGTGGCCCAGCGAGACGCCGAACCCCACGTTGCCGAAGGACAGGCAACACGCTTCACGGGATTTGGTGGGGGAGTTGACGGCGGCGGTGCGGGCGCAGGGGATGCGAATGGGTTTGTATTACTCCGGCGGATACGATTGGACGTTTGTGCCGGGGCCGATTACGGATTGGAAACAGGCGAAGAGCGTGCAGCCGCAGAGTGAGGCTTACGGGAAATATGTGGACGCGCATATGAGGGAGTTGATCCGGAGATATGAGCCGGCGATTTTGTGGAATGACATTGATTATCCGAAGTCCGGGCATCCGCTGGAGATTGAGGCGGAGTATTACAACGCGATACCGGATGGAGTGGTGGATGACCGGTTTGGGATAAAGCACTCGGATTTTGTTTCGCCGGAGTACGAGACGCTGAGCAAGATCAGCGCGAAGAAGTGGGAGGAGTGCCGCGGGCTGGGAAGATCGTTTGGGTATAACCGTGCGGAGGGCGAAGCGGAGACGATTAAGAAAGATGAATTGATTTATCTGCTGGTGGACATTGTGAGCAAGAACGGGAATTTGCTGCTGGATGTTGGGCCGGAAGCGGATGGAACGATACCAACGGTGCAGATGGATCGGTTGAAGGCGCTGGGGGAGTGGTTGGATGTAAATGGAGAGGGGATTTATGGGACGCGGCCGTGGAAGAGGGCGGAAGGGGAGACGGCGGAGGGAGTGAAGGTGCGGTTTACGCAGAAGAATGGGGCGGTGTATGCGTTTGTGTTGGGGGAAACGAAGGGGAGGACAGTGACGATTCGGGATTTGCGGTTGAAGAGTGGGGCGGAGGTGATGGTGCTGGAAGGCGCTGGCATAAAAGCCAGCGCTACATGGAAGCAGGAAGGGGCGGACTTTGTGATTACGTTGCCAAGTACGTTGGCGGGAAAGTATGCGTATGGGGTGAAGATTGTGGGGGGAGTGGAGTAGTGAGGAAGACTGGCCACGGAGACACGGAGAAAAGCACGCTAGGAGAACGGAAGGAGGAGGAGAGGATCTGTGGAGCTGGATGGTCGGAGCCCACCCTTCGCAAAAGTCGCGAAGGATGGGACACCCTCAAGTTCAGATGAGGTGTGGCCTGAGCCGGATGGGGAACCGGGAGGAAATTTTGGATTGAGCGGATGTCTCAGATATGAGACATTGAAGAAGTGAAGCCGGCCATCTTTCATCCCCAAGCGTTGGCGGCGATTCGCTCGTTTCCTGCAGAGGTGCGGCGGGAACTGGGAAAGGCAATCTTCGATCTGCAACGAGGTGAGGTGTTGAAAATGCCGCTATCACGGCCAATGGCCGAGATTGCAGCCGGGGGGGAAGAGCTAAGGATCCGGGACCGCAGCGGAAGTTACCGGGCCTTCTATTTCACCCGCTCCGTTCGCGGTGTTCTGGTTTTTCATGCGTTCGTGAAGAAGTCTCAGAAGACAGCCAGGCGTGAAATTGTGTTGGGGGCAAAGCGCCTGAAGGAGTTGCTGATGATTAAGAAAAAGGGAGTCCTCACAAGGACTGCAGGAGACTTGGCCAAGGCGCTGGGGTTGGCGCCCGCCGACGGGGCGGAGATCGAGTTGCGCAGTGAGCTAAACTCGAAAATTGTAGCAGAGGTGAAGAGGCGCGGCCTTACCCACGCGGAAGTTGCGCGGTTGGCACGGTCATCGCGCACCAGGGTGACGGCCATCCTGAACCACAATACCAAAGATGTCTCGACCGACCTTTTGCTTCGCGTGTTGTACGCACTTGGGTGGACAGCGCGGGTGAAATTCAAGAGAGCCGCTTGAGAAGGAAAGAAGACTCAGGCGGGGAAGTGGGTGAAGAGGGGAGCCTGGAGTAAGTGGCGGCTTGGGTTACTCAGGAGGGGGGACGGGGATTTTGCGGAAGGCCTTGAAGATTCCTCGGGAGTGGGTGTGCCTGGTGGTGCGGTTGGCAGTTTGCGGCAGGCGAATGTGCCGCGTATGGCGTTCAGCAGCGCGACTGCGACAAAGAAAGAGAAAAGGAAACCGCGAGGACCATAGAGGAACATGCTGCAAAATCGGCGTGTGGTAGACTGCGAAGGTATGGGGAATTCGTTTGATTTCAGCGTCGAGAAGTTGACAGGTGCGGGTGTGCCTGGGTCAGGCGAGCGGACCGCCTCGGAAGGTGGCCCCTACACGGGTGGAGAAGGAGGAACCGACCCAAAGGTCGGCCACTACAAAGGCGGTGGGCGGAGGACGTTTTATTTGGAGACGTTTGGGTGCCAGATGAATGAGCACGACTCGGAGAAGGTGGCGGGGGTGCTTTTGGCGCGAGGGTATCGGCAGGTGGAGACCGTGGATGAGGCTGGCGTGGTCCTTTACAACACCTGCTCGATTCGGGAGAAGGCGGCACAGAAGGTTTATTCGAGGTTGGGGGAATTTCGGCCGGAGTTGGTGAGAGAGCGAGGAGAAGAGCGGATTCCTCAGGGGCTAAAGCCCGCGCTTCCCAGCGGCGATATGTCGGACCTGAAGGTCCGACCCCCTAAAGAGAAGAAACCCCAAGACCCACCCTCACAAAACGAGGATGGGGCGCCCGCGCTCGCGGACTCGCATTGCCGGTCTAAAGACCGGC
>JBAVHY010000144.1:0-16843 GCA_049686315.1 Candidatus Acidiferrum sp.
AACATCGTCTTCCCGGCCGTGCAGTGCGAATCCCGTACTGCCCGCCCCAACTGGGAAGAAAAAAGCGTCGCGCAAGACAGCTCATCCGTTGCCGGCAGAACCCGCACCCACATGCGTCGAACTGAAAGGTAGTGCCATCGAGATCCAGGAATTTCTGCAAAACACGGCGCGGGAAGAGTCGTGGAGGATAGGAGAAAACCGGGCTTCGGAAGACACCTGGTCCTTTGTTCGGTATCTAGACCTGGACGAGTTGGAGAAGTACGGGGATACGAAAGTGTTGCTGGAGCCAGTAAAGTTTACCAGCGGGAAAGCGGCGGTCATCTTGCGAACCACGGACCTTGGAGAGGGCTACGTGCGGGCACAGATCTCGGCGCGTATTCAAGGAGAAGGAAAGTCAGCGGACAAGAATTGGGCTCAACCCGGGTCCGTGTGGCAATTGAATTCGAAGGGAGTTTTGGAACAGGAGTTGGTGGCAGTGCTGCAAATGCGATATAAACCCATGGAGTGAGCCGGGGATGACCCGAAGGGGCGCGTCCGGCACTGCACTCTAGTACAGCTTTCACCGCTTGGCAATTCCCTGCTATTTCTAAGAGGGAGCGAAATGAGAGAACAACGAGAACTCCGCCAAGCCGTGGAGGTGTAGAGGCAAGGATGGGAAGTAGGTTTTCACAGTCCAACCACGGAGGGATTGGTGCGGCAAAGCACACTCGGCACGCAAGCGTTAAGAGCTAGCATCAAAATCCGGGGACGACGATCCATAGCACTTGTGCTCATGCTGGCGGGAGTTTGCCTGCTGTCTGCCGGACGGTTGTCCGCGCAAATTTCCCCGGGACCACTGGCGAAGGCCCATTCCTCTCTTACGGGAACAACCCAGTGCAACTCTTGCCATGTGTTCGGGGCAAGCACGCCCACCTACAAGTGCCTGGATTGCCACAAGGAGATTGCGCAGGCGCTCTCCGCCAAACACGGCTACCACTTTCGGATTCAGATGCAGAATCCGAATGGGAAGGACTGCGTGCGGTGCCATCTGGAGCACAACGGCGAGAACTTCAACCTGGTCAAGTGGGAGCCGTCGCAGAAGAAGTTCGACCACCGCTTGACAGGATACAACCTAGAGGGAAAGCACGCCGGCTTGGACTGCGAAAAGTGCCATACACCGGCGCACATGATTCCCGCGCTCAAAGAGCTGATTAAGTATAAGGACCCGTCCAAATCCTTCTTTGCCCAGGCAACCACGTGCACCCCCTGCCACGTGGACCCGCATAAGGGGCGACTCGGCAACGAGTGCACGAAGTGCCATAACGTCGAGAGTTGGAAGGCGGGTAAGGAGTTCGATCACTCCAAAACGCGCTACCCGCTGACGGGCTTGCACATCAAGGTTGCGTGCGAGAAGTGCCACAAGCCGGATACGCCGGGCGGGCCGGTGCGGTACTTCGACATCAAGTTTGGGGCTTGCTCGGATTGCCATCAGGACCCGCATCGCGGCGAGTTCAAAAAAGCGTGCGACCAATGCCATGTGACCAGCAGTTGGAAGACAATGCTGCCCGGCTACGATTTCGACCACTCCAAGACTAAGTACCCACTGCTCGGAAAACACGCCAAAGTGGCCTGCTCGGCCTGCCATATAAAGGATGACTTCAAGAAAGAGATTCCCTTTGCGCTTTGCAAGGATTGCCATACACCGGACCCGCACAAAGGCCAGTTCGATGCCCGCCCGAAGAAGGGTGCATGCGAGGAGTGCCACACCGTGGACGGCTGGAAGCCATCCAGCTTCGGGGTGAAGGAGCATGACACTTCGCAATACCCCTTGAAGGGCAAGCACGTAAAGGTGGAATGCGACAAGTGCCACATCCCTGCCGGCAAAGACACGATCTACAAAGTGAAGTATGCATTATGTGCGGATTGCCACAAGGACGCGCACGACAACCAGTTCGCCGGCGCCCCTTACAAGAATCGTTGCGAAGACTGTCACACGGTTGCGGATTGGCATCGGACGTTGTACACAATCGCGAAACATCGCGACTCGCGATTCCCTCTGACAGGGGCACACGTGGCAGTGGCGTGCGCCGATTGCCATAAGGTGGGTCTGGCAGGACGCGCGGATAAGATCCTGCCATTCCGCTTCGAGGACCAGACCTGCACGGCGTGCCACAAGGACCCGCACAAAGGCGAGTTCGACAAGGAGATGGCACGGAAGCGAACCAACGGAACACCCTTTGGTTGCGAGGCCTGCCACACGGTGAAATCCTGGACCGACATCAACGGGTTCGACCATTCGAAAACAAAGTTCCCCTTACTGGGAGCACACCGAACTGTCGTGTGCGGGGATTGCCACAAGGCGACAACCCCTGCTGAAACCCGGTTCAAAGGAACACCCTTGGAGTGCGAGCCCTGCCATAAAGATGCTCACGATGGACAGTTCCTGGCCAAAGACGGCAAGTCCACCCATTGCGCGGACTGCCATAATGCGCAGCGCTGGGTGCCGTCCACCTTCGACCATGACACCAAGACCCACCTGCCGCTGACAGGTGGGCATGCAAACGTCCCCTGCAAGAAATGTCATTTCCAAACCCGATCAGTCGGAGGCAAGGACATCATCGTGTATAAGAACACGCCGAACAAGTGTGTCGATTGCCATGGGGACAACCCCAAGATCATGCAGAACGCCCCGATCACCTGAGGGCTTTGTGGGCATCCGGAACATCGAAAACGACGGTCCGAAGGATAAAGAGCGCCCGCGTCAAATTACTTCAGCGCGCAACTTGCGTGCTCCCTCGAGATGTCCGTCCGGCACACCCGCCTTTCCCGAAGGACAATCAGAACCTGTTGCTGCGGCCGGGGAGTTGAACAATGGCGGGTCGGAGGTAAAGAATTCTTTGTGTATAGAAACAGCCGCGCAAGTGTGTGGATCGGCATCAGACGGAGAGGGAAGCCCTCAAGGCTGCCCACGCGGTTTAAGTACTTTATTCACAAATCCTGTAATATTTGCCCTAATCAAAGAGACGAGCGTCGGGCTGTGTCGGGAGCAGCGTGTGGGCCAGCTAGAAAAGCGCAAAAAAGCCTTGAAAAGGACCAGCGTCGAGCTACACTTCCGGGTTGCTGTGACGGGCAACCTTCGGCAGGGTACTTGCAACACAAAAAATGCACGCTCGGTTGGGAGTGAAGCTTGGAACCTAGTGCTAGTACGATAAAGGCCTAATCCTCCCTGGCCAAGAACTGGACAGAAGTACAGGTTGCTCAGGGTAGGGAGAAGAAAAGATACTAGGTAGAGAGTGTAAAGAATTTCAGCAGCGTTTCCCTGAGCCTGCGAGGTGGTCTTGGGTGGTCTTGGGGGAGGAGGGAATACGGTAACGCTACTCCAAATTGCACTGTGGGCGCTGATGGCCTTTCCCAGCGGTAATTCGACGGGAATGTCGACTCATGTTGCAAATCTGAACGGCGGCGCTGCGCAACAAAAAGAGACAACGCGCAGCCCGCACGGTCCGCTAACAATCCCCTGTGAGAACTGTCACACTGCAGCTGGTTGGCGGCCCATCCGTGCAGTCCCGGAGTTTGACCACAACAAGACGAAGTATCCGTTGCGCGGAATGCACGAAAAAGTGGAATGTGTTGCGTGCCACGTAAAGCCGGTATTTACGAATGTGGGAAAGAACTGCGCCGATTGCCACGCCGATGTGCATCGCCGCCAGATGGGTTCGAATTGCGAGCAGTGTCATACGGTTAACGGTTGGAACATCGCCGTGCAACAGGTGAAGGATCACCAGAATCGCTTCCCGTTGTTGGGAGCGCACGCCGCAGTGCAGTGCGAGGAGTGCCACAAGCAGGCAGCGACAGGTATTTTTCTTGGTCTTTCGACGCAGTGTGATTCCTGCCATTTGAAGGATTGGCAGCGCACGACGAACCCACCCCACCCGAACGCTGGACCGGCTTTTGCCTCCGCACTTTGCCAGGGCTGCCACAATTTTGACAGCTGGCTGGGAGCAAAATTTGACCACAGTACTACCGGGTTCCTGTTGACGAACGGCCACGCCAATCTGGCTTGCACAGCTTGCCACATTAATAACAATTACAATCTTCAGATTGCGCCGACGGCCTGCGGGACTTCTGGTTGCCACCTGTCGACCTGGCAACAGACCAACAACCCGGTACACTCGACGGCGGGTCCCACGTTCGCGGCAGCGAATTGCTACAATTGCCACACGAGTACTGTCTCTTGGACCCTCGTCACTTTCAACCACGCTTCAACGGGGTTCCCGCTGACGAACGGCCATGCGAATGTGCCGTGCGCAAGTTGCCACACGAATAACAACTACACGCTGACGACCGCGCCCACGGATTGCGGAAATTCGGGCTGCCACCTGACTACGTGGCAGACCACCAATAATCCGGTACACGCCACAGCCGGCGCCTCGTTCGCTGCGACGAACTGTTCGCAGTGCCATGACACGATTGCCTGGACGGACTTGACGTCGTTTAACCATTCCGTGACCGGGTTCGCGTTGACCGGTGCTCATATATCCCCGAATCCGACGCCCTGCGCTTCGTGCCATGTGAACAACAACTACACGCTGACCATTCAGCCTACGGACTGTGGAAATTCCTCCTGCCACTTGACGCAGTGGAACAGCACGCAGACTATGGGCGGAACCGTCCCGAATCACATCACCGCCGGCTTTCCGATCGCGCAGTGCTCAACCTGCCACAACACCACGAGTTGGGCCAGCGCCACGTTCAATCACAGCACTACTGGTTTCCCACTGACCGGGTCGCACCAGATGGCCCCGGCGGGAAAAGTTACGGATTGCGCGCAGTGTCACATCAACAACAACTACACGCTGTCGATTCAGCCCACCGATTGCGGAAATTCGGGCTGTCACCTTACGACCTGGCAGACCACGAACAATCCTGTGCACTCCACCGCCGGGGCCCCGTTTGCCGCAGCAAACTGTTCTACTTGCCACGACACCATTACGTGGACCGATAACACGTTCAACCACGCCGTGACAGGCTTCACCTTAACCGGCGCTCATATTTCTCCGAATCCGACTCCCTGTGTTTCGTGCCACGTCAACAATAACTACACGCTGACCATTCAGCCTACGGATTGCGGAAATTCCTCCTGCCACTTGACGCAGTGGAACAGCACGCAGACTCTCGGTGGAACGGTCCCCAACCACATCACCTCGGGCTTCCCCATGGCGCAATGCTCCACTTGCCACGACACTGTCAATTGGGCAGACGCAACGTTTAACCACAGCACTACTGGTTTCCCGCTGACCAATTCGCACCAGATGGCCCCTGCCGGAAAAGTCACAGCCTGCGCGCAGTGCCACATCAACAATAACTACTCTCTGACTATTCAGCCCACCGATTGTGGAAATTCGGGTTGTCACCTTACGACCTGGCAGACCACCAACAATCCGAACCACCAGACCGCCGGGGCCGCATTTGCCGCCGCGAATTGCTCCACCTGCCACGACACCATTACCTGGACCGATAACGCGTTCAACCACTCCGTGACAGGCTTCGCCCTGGTCGGTACGCACATGTCTCCAAATCCGACGCCCTGCGCTTCGTGCCATGTCAACAACAATTACACTCTGAATTCGGCCGATTGCATGGGCTGCCACTTGACCGCATGGAACAGCACACAAACGCTCGGTGGAAATGTGCCGAATCACGTTGCGGCGAACTTCCCGCAAACGGCATCGGCTTGCTCGGGTTGCCATACGATCACCACCTGGTCGGCAGGCATGTTCGACCACAGCACCACGGGTTGGGCACTCACAGGCGCTCACCAGATGCCGCCGGCGGCAGGTTCGAAGATCGTGGGCTGCACTGATTGCCACGTAAACGGCAACTACACCCTGACGTCAGCCAATACGCTCTGTTATAGCTGCCACACCGCCGCATGGAACAGCACCGCGACGTTGGGCGGAGCGGTACCGAATCACATTACGGCGCAGTACCCGACGACATGCGAGAGTTGCCACACGACGACAACCTGGCTGGGTGCGGTATTCAACCACACCTTCTTCCCGATCCCGCACCACACATCGACTTCGGTGTGCAACGACTGCCACCAGGTTTCCACGGACTACTCCAGCTTTACCTGCATCAACTGCCACTCAGACACGAACGCGCATCGGCCCGGGATGTCGCATCCTAACGTCTGCTCGCCATCTCCCTCGTGCTGGTATCAAGCGGAGACCTGCTACACCTGCCACAAGAACGGCGGCGGTGGTTAAAATGCAGAACACCTCCGTTCACTATCTGGCAGTGACACTCCTGACCTGCCTCGTTTGGGGTGTCTTCCCTTCGCTCATCGGGGCACAGGCGCCTGCGGAAGTTGCTCCAGCGGCGAAAGCTACCGAACCCACCGTCTCCCAGAAGCAGCCGGAGGCAGCTCCTGCCCAAAAGCCGTCCGTTTTTCGCGTGAAGTACGTTTCCGAAGGGACCCTGTACATCGACGCGGGGAAGAATGCCGATTTGCAGGAAGGAATGAAGCTTTCAGTCATCGATACTCCCCCGGATGGGGTGGTGAATGACGGGGTGCGTTTCCGGGGCTATCCTCATGTGGCGGAGTTGAACGTGGTATCGGTGGCAGACACGTCATCGGTATGTGATGTGATTTCCACTAGCGGTGAGTTGAAAGTGGGGCAACTGGCTTTCCTGGCGCCAGGAAGTGTCGAAGACCGGCACCTGGCGGAAACGGCCAAGGAAGCAGAGGATTACCCGATTATGGTGGGGTTCACTTCGGGCGACCCGATTGACCAGGAGTTGCGCGGGAAAGTGGAAAATCGCACCATGATGGAATCTCCCGCCGGCGTCATGCGCGCGCGGTTTGGATTCAGCTACGGAGGGATTCGCGAAGCGGGAATGAACTCCACGCAATTGGGTATGCTGATTGACGCGGACTTGACGCACATCGGGGGAACGTACTGGAATTTCAACGGGTATTGGCGTGGCAACTACAATGTCAGCACCAATTCCCTGCCCGGAGCGAGTACACAGACACTCACGGACCTGATTAATAGGACCTACCACATCGGGTTCGTATACCAAAGTCCATACTCGCCGAACACCGTGGGTATCGGACGGTTGTTTCTCCCTTGGGCTCCAAGCCTGAGCACCATCGACGGCGGCTATTTTGGACGGCGAGTCGGCAACTTCACCACCGTGGGCGTTTTCGGCGGCTCGACCCCCGACCCTTCCTCGTGGAGCTACAACCCGGACCAGCAGATCGCTGGAACGTTCGCGAGCTACGAACGCGGAGATTTTGACGGTTTCCACATCGTCAGTACCGCCGGGCTGGCCATGACGTCGATCAAGTGGAGAGTAGCGCGGGAGTTTGCGTTTTTTGAGAATAATCTGAACTGGAAGCGTTATTTCTCGTTTTACAATTCCATGCAGGTCGACGAGGCGAGGCATTCTCCGTTGCCGCCGCCGACCGGGAGCAGTAATCCAACGGGCATTTCACAGGCTTACAATTCAGTGCATTTTCAACCCATCCAGCTTATAACCTTTGGAGTGAACTACAACTACTTCCGGAACCTACCGACGTTTGATCCCAGACTTATCGGCACGGGGCTGGTGGACAATTATTTGTTCTCGGGTGTCAGCGGGGATGTGCGGCTGGACCTGCCAAAGCACATCAGCTTGTACAGCTCGGTGGGCCGTAGCAAGTCCTCCAAGGATACAAGGAATGCCCTGAATGAAGCCTTCGGAGTGACATTCGGAAACATTCTGCGAACTGGCCTGTTCCTGGATCTGCACTATTCGAAATTCAACAGCTCTTTTGGAAGCGGGAAATACGAATCGATTTCACTTTCCAGAAACCTTACGGACACATTGCGGTTACAGGTCCTGGGCGGCGATCAGAGTTTCGATTCTTCGCTGACAAGCAACAGCAGCGCGAAATTCGTCAATGGCACACTGGACTGGTCGTTCGCCCGCAGATACTTCATCGAAGGAACTTATGGCTGGTATAACGGGTCGACATTGAGTTATAACCAATGGTCTACAGTCTTCGGATTCCGCTGGGGAGGGATGCGAAAATGAAACAGGCGTCCCATCAATCTAAATTGTTTCTTGCCCTGCTGACATTCCTAGCCGCCATATTGGCGTGCGCGGCACTCGTTCGCGCACAGGCAGCCCCGACGGCAAATAACGAACCTGACTCCTCGGGGAGCGGCGCTGACCCTGCATTTATGGCTCGGGCCAACGCGGCCATTCTTCATTCGCGAAAGCTGATCGACAGCTTCTTTGAACAAACCTCGAATGTAGTGTGCACGGAAAACGTATCTCAAACGGTCGTGGGTAAAAACAACAAGCCGATGTACCGGGAGGAATCCGCGTTCGAGTATCAGATGCAGTCCAGCAGCCGAAATGGCTCGATGCGCCTGACGGAATCACGCGAGTCGCGCAAGGCGGCGTTCCGGGATCCCAGCAAGACGCTTCTTATCACCAACGGTTTTGCCAGCATCTTGCTAGTGCTGCACCAGAATTACGAGTCCAGTTATCTTTTTGAGCCCGTCGATGAGGAGGCAATCGAAGGCCGGACGCTTGTGAAGGTGCATTTTAAGCCCGTGCCTGGGGCTTCTTCACCGGCGGCAATTCAGCTGCGTGGACGGAATTATCCATTGCAACTGAAAGGGGACGTGTGGATTGACGAGGAGAGCGGGGCGGTGGTGAAATTGATTTCCTCGCTGGACAACACTCTAGAGGACTTGGGACTGCGTGGGCTGCGCAGCGAAATCCATTACGCCGTCGTGCAGTTTCACGATCCGGAAGAGGCATATTGGATGCCGGCTTCCGCGGTCATCGATGTCGAGACACCAAAGCAGCATTGGCGGAACGTGCATCGCTTCACGGATTACCGAAGGTTCCGAGCAACCATCCAAGTGGATTTAGGGGACAAGAAACAATGAGTGCGGGAGCAACCACAAGCAGTGTTCGAAGTAATATCCTTGTTCGGGAAGACCCTGAGAGGGGACACCGCATCCGCGTGATGCTGGCGTGGCTCTTGGCGCTGGCGGTGGTTCTGGTCATCGCCGGGTACGGCTTGGACTACTATACCCTGGGGGCTGCGGACCGCCCGTTTTCGCCCAAACACGATGCGCTGCGCCCTAGTGGACCCATCGGGATCAAACTGGGGATGTTCGGCGTATTTTTGTTTTTCCTGATCTACCTTTACCCACTGAGAAAGAAATGGGGCTGGCTGGGGAGGCAAGGCAATTCGCGGCACTGGCTGGATTTCCACGTGGTGCTGGGAACGACTGCGCCGCTTATCATCGCGTTTCATTCCACATTCAAGTTTGGGAATATTGCGGGAATGGCCTTCTGGAGCATGCTAGCGGTGACGCTATCCGGATTTGTAGGCCGATACTTGTACTCCCAGGTTCCCCGGAACCTGAACGCGGCGGAACTCACCAGGAAGGAAATGGTGGATGTCGAGGAATCCATGAGGCGGGAGTTGGCGGCCCAGAACATGGCCTTCGGCAAGAGAATGGAAAAGCTATACGACTTGCCTGCGCCGAAAGATGTTGAGCACATGCCCATGCTGGTCGCGCTGGTCTACATGATCTTGATCGATTTGAAACGGCCATTCCAAACCTCGCTCCTCCGTTTGCAGGCCGCTGGATTCATTCCGTGGGCGTTTTCGCTTCTCGGCTTGTTGCGGACGCGCGACGCAAAACTGGAGCACGCGGTTGCGGTGGCACGAAAGCAGGCAAAGCTCTCCAAACGGATTTTATTCCTCACGCAAACCGAAAAAGTGTTCAATTTGTGGCATGTCGTGCACCGCCCGTTCAGTTATGCATTCGCGATTCTGGCCCTGGTCCATATCGGCCTCGCCCTCTACATGGGGTACAGAATTTAGGATGGGGTGGCGATGGACAATCTGATCTCCTTCCTGATCGCCGCCGTCATTATCGCGGCATTTCTTCTCTATTACCTGAAGCAGGAAAAAAAGAAAGAGGCGGAGACCCGGGCAGCGATCGAAAAAGGCAAGCTGCGTTCGGATGGCCCGCAGTCTCAACACCCGCACATCGACAATACCTACTGCATTGGTTGCGCGACCTGCACACTCGTCTGTCCCGAAGGAGATGTCCTGGGGATGGTGGGCGGGAAAGCAATGATCATCAATGGGTACAAGTGCATCGGGCACAGCATCTGCGCGGATGCCTGCCCGGTGGGCGCGATCACCATGGTGCTGGCGAGTCCAAGCGTGGGCGCAAATCTCCCGGCGCTTAGCTCCGAATACGAAACCTCGATCAAGGACATGTTCATTATCGGCGAATTGGGAGGCTTGGCGCTGATCAAGAACGCGGTGAACCAGGGACGCGAGTGCATCGACACCATTGAGGCGCGGTTGGCGGAAAGCAAATCCTCCACGCCCGCACCCGACGTGGCCGACATCGTGATCGTGGGCGCAGGGCCCGCGGGCCTCACCGCTTCGCTGCGCGCCATCGAGAAAAAATTGAACTACATCACGATTGAGGCGTCCGAAATTGGCGGGACGGTGGCCAAATATCCGCGTCAGAAACTGGTGATGACCAGCCCCGTGGAATTCCCACTGTACGGTAAATTCAAGAAGACGGAACTACCCAAGGAAAACCTGATTGAGTTCTGGATGAAGGTAATGAAGCGAGCGGACTTCAAGTGCAACACCGGAGAAAAGGTGGAGAACATCGAGAAGGGGGATGATGGCATTTTCACTGTAGCCACCACCAAGGCGCAATACCGCGCGCGGTTCGTGATCCTGGCAATAGGCAAGATGGGAAGCCCCAGGAAGCTAGGTGTGAAAGGTGAGGACTTGCCAAAAGTGATGTACCGCCTGATCGAGGCGGATCACTACGTCAACAAGAAAATTCTGATTGTGGGCGGCGGAGATTCGGCGGTGGAAGCAGCCATGGGGTTGGCCCACCAGGTAGGTAATACCGTCACACTTTCCTACAGACAGGCCGCCTTCTCGCGCATCAAGGACCGCAACTCGCAGCGAATCGAAGATTGCATACGTAAGGGCAAGGTAAAGGCCTTGTTCAATTCCACTCCGGTGGAATTCCTGGAAGACAGCGTGGTGCTGGACGTGAATGGCGAACGACAAACTCTACCGAACGATTTTGTATGGATATTTGCCGGGGGAGAACCCCCCACAGCCTTCCTGAAGAAAGTGGGAGTTGGCTTCGGGGAGCGCGATGTGACTAAAGATGGGATGCGCGAGGTTATGGAAGTAAAGAACGAGCCGATGGTGCCTGCTTAAAACTCCGGAAACTTTTCCCTCAGAAACCAAATCTTGAGCGGTCTTGGTGATTTTAGATTCCTTTGCTATGCTCCTCGGGGAAATTGCCCGCAAAGGAAACACTCATGATCTCCAGGAAACTCTGCACGGTTAGTCTGTTTTTCATCGCCAGCCTATCCCTCTCGATGTTGGCAGCGGAGAAAGACAAAAAGGACGCGCCGGCAAAGGAGGCGGCCAAGCCTTCCTATGAGTTGCCGCAGCCGGAGAAGGAGACTCTCGACTATGCGGCCTATGGAAGCATTCGGGCGGAGGCCTTGGGCCACTCCCGCGTCATGGAATACGCTTCCGCGCTGATGGATGGAATCGGGCCGCGGTTGACAGGCTCACCGAACGTTAAGAAAGCCAACGATTGGACCCGCGACCAGTTCACCGCCATGGGCTGCAGCAACGCCCACCTCGAGGACTGGGGCGAGTTTGGGATGGGCTGGGAACAATTGAACACCTGGATGCGCATGACGTCCCCCGACAAGGCCGTATTCATCGCCCAAGCCGCGCCATGGTCTCCCTCGACAAAAGGGCCGGTGAGCGGAGCGGCGGTATGGGTGGACATCAAGGAGGAGAAGGACTTCGACAAATACAAAGGTCAGCTAGCCGGGAAGATCGTCTTACTGGGCGATATGCGTGAAGTGAAGCCGGTCGAGAAGGCGCTGTTCACCCGGGACGATGAAACGGAATTGAGGAAGACCCAGGAATATCCTCTCCACCAGGAGCGCTTCCGGCAGGCACTACAGCAGTTTATCCAAAGAGTGGAATTCCGGGAAAAAGTGGGGAAGTTCCTTGCGAGTGAACAGGCGCTTGCGGTAATCCTGCCAAGCCGCGATGGCGAAAACAGCGGCGGATCCGGGGGAACGATATTCGACGACAACGGATCGAGTTTTGGACGGCTGGTGTATCAACGCGTGCACGCCAATCCCCTTCCCCTGGCGGTCACGGCGATCGAAAACTACGGCCGCGTGTACCGGCTGCTGAAGGCCAACGTTCCGGTGACGCTGGAGCTGTACATCGAGTCGCGGTTCACCGGCGATCACGAACATGGATTCAATACCGTGGCGGAAATTCCAGGAACGGACCCGAAGCTGAAGGATGAAGTGGTGATGGTTGGCGGGCACCTGGATTCCTGGGCATCCGCGACGGGTGCCACCGATAATGGCGCGGGTTCCGTGGTAGCAATGGAGGTGATGCGCATCCTGAACACGCTGCACGTGAAGCCGCGGCGCACCATCCGCGTGGCACTGTGGACGGGTGAAGAACAAGGCCTTTTCGGATCGCACGGTTACGTAAGCGAGCATTTGGGAACCATCCCGCGCTCCACGGAACCCGAGCAGATGAAACTGGGTGAGTGGATGAGGAAGGCAAGCGGACCTATTCAAGTGAAACCCGAACAGGAAAAGATTTCCGCGTATTTTAACGTGGACAACGGCAGTGGCCGGATTCGGGGAATTTACTTGCAGCAGAATGCAGCAGTAGAGGCGATCTTCAAGCAGTGGATGGACCCCTTGAAGGATCTTGGAGTGACGGCAATTACGCTGCGCGATACAGGCGGAACGGACCACTTGAGCTTCGACGCCGTCGGAGTCCCCGGATTCCAGTTTATCCAAGACCCGCTGGACTACTCCTCACGGACCCACCATTCGAACATGGACACTTACGAAAGACTGCAAGCAGAAGATCTGGCTCAAGCCGCGCTCGTCGAGGCTGTTTTCGTTTATAACGCCGCGATGCGCGATCAAATGCTGCCGCGCAAACCTTTCCCTCATCCCGAACTGGAGCCGCAACTCCAGGAACAGCTGAAGAATGTGATGCCAGGGGCTGAAGGCAAACAATAGTTGGCGAACGAAGTTTGCTCCGGAAACACACACCAGCAGAGAAAAAGATAAACGCATTGAGCCCAACCAAAGTTTGAGTTGGACACTACCTACTCGTCCGCGTAATCTGCGTCCCACTACGGGGGGTGGAGCATGCCGGAAAAAGCTGGCGTGTGTTCAGGGCTCGAGGCGCTACCGCTTGAACGCTCTGCGTCAAAATTTCGCCAGATTTCGCCTTGACACTTCTTTCCCTTGCGCATATCCTGCGTGCCATTTGGTAGGGGCCAATTTGGCCCACACGGAGGGGTGAAGCGTAACTATGCCTCAGGGGGGCAGGGTGTGTCTTCTGGACGCGAGGCTGTCGGTATTGTTTTTGTTTTGATACCTACTGGTCCTTCAGGGCAATAGCGAAATTGGCCACTCCGCATAGCATTGAGCAAAGGATAGAAGTCTGCACAGGCAGGGGCCGAGTGAAGCATGGGGCTATGGGGACAGGTCGAGGCGGAACCAAATCTCAAACAGGGGTGATAGGGGTGATGACGGTGAAAAAAAGCGTTGGCATTTCGTTTTTTATTTTGTTGGTTACGGCGTTGCCTACTTGTGCACAGACGTTTCGTGGCGCAATCAATGGAACGGTAACAGACCCATCCGGCGCCGCTGTGGCAAACGCGCAGGTGAAGGCCACGGAGACTGCCACCGGCATTGACCATACCACGATTGCCACGGGTGATGGTGTGTTCGCGTTTCAGGACATTCCGCTCGGATTTTACAAAGTTACAGTGACGGCTCCCGGTTTCCCGCCCTACGTCGTCGACAAGATAGAAGCCACTGCCGGCTCCATCTATACCTTGAACATCAAGCTCACCCTTGAAAAGCAGTCCACGGTCGTGGAGGTTTCCGCGGCGGAATTGATCCTGGATACCACCACCCAGGTACAAAGCATGTCGCTGCCGCCCGAGGTCGTCCAGAACATTCCGTTGAATGGACGCGACTTCACGCAGATGGTTGCACTGGCTCCGGGCTATGCCGGGTACTCGGTGGGCGGCTTCGGCTCGCTCAATGGCACGCGCCCGAACCAGATGGATTGGCAGATTGACGGTGTGGACAACAACGATTTCTGGCACAACATCCCTGCCGTGAACCAAGGCGGCGTTTCGGGCATTGCGGGCATCATCATGCCGGTCGATGCCATCGAGGAATTCTCCGTACAGACCCAATCTGGCGCGGAGGCCGGTCGCAATCCGGGGGGAACCAATAATCAGGTTATTAAATCAGGAGGCAACACCATTCACGGTTCCGCGTACTATTACAACCGGAATGAGTTCCTGGCTGCCTCTTCTCCATTTTTCGTTTCCAGTGCGATCACGCCAAAGCCTCCCCGCCTGCGGAATGAGAATTATGGCTTTACGGTTGGCGGTCCGATTATCAAGAACAAGACATTTTATTATGCAGCTTTTGAAAAACAACAGTACATTATCGGTTTGTCGGGTATTGCCACGGAGCCTTCGACGGCTTGGGTGAACCAGGCGCTTGCGGTTCTGAACACCTACAACACTCCCGTCAATCCTATTTCCAAAACGCTTCTTGGAGCTTTATATCCGGGTCAAACGTCTCAGGGGCTTTGGCCAGCCTCGATCGCGGGCCTTCCGGGGACCCCAAGCAACTTCTTTAGTTCCTCCCCCTCGACGGGCTATAGCTACAACGGAGTGGCCAAGATCGATCACAATTTCAGCGAAAAGAATCACCTGTCGGTACGCGGCTTCATAGGGCAGGGCAGCCAGACCGCGCCACTTGGCACGAGCACGGCGTTGGCGACGGCCAGCTCGAACCTCTCGTACTACTTCGAGAAGGCCCCGATTCACGTGCAAAATTGGGCAGCCGTTTTCAATTCAGTTCTTACCCCCCGGCTCACGAACCAACTTTTGTTTGGGGTGAACTATTTTAATCAGACGTTTAATGACGCCAATTCCAGTTTCGATACCAAGTCCATGGGTCTATTTCTGAGCCCGGACGCCGTCATCAATGGAAAGCCCATTTTGGGGGCGCCGAACATCGTCATCGGCAATTTTGAACAAGTGGGAATCACTCCGCCAGAAGGTCGCAATGATGTTACGGGTGTTTTGACTGACGTTGTTTCCTACACGGCGGGAAAACACCAGCTCAGGTTTGGCGGCGAGGTGCGCCAGGGTCGTGTAGACGAGTTCTATTTCCGCCATTCCTTGGGGAATTTCAGCTTCGATGGCACGCAAGGACCTTGGTCGACTGTGGGTACGTTGGACGCGAATACCAAGTCCTTGGCCGATTTCCTTGCCGGAGATATATCCACGGCCAATATTTCGGTTGGGAATGCCGAGCGCAAAGTTGTCGTCAACGCGTTTAGCTTTTTCGCAGGCGACTCCTGGCAGACAACGAGCAACTTGAATCTCACATTCGGACTGCGTTATGAGTATTTCGGACCACTGCACAACGGCAGCAAGGATTTGGCGGTCTTCATTCCCGGCCGGGGACTTGTTATTCAAGGAAACGGCATCAGTTCCATCTTCCCGCCTGACAAGAATAACTTTGCCCCGCGCTTTGGTTTTGCCTACAAGCCTACTATCGCGCGCGATTTGGTAGTTCGCGGAGGCGTGGGAGTGTTCTTTGACCAGATCAACATGAATCCATTTCTAGACTATCGTCCGCCGAATGGAGCTGCCGATGGATTGGAAGGGAATCCAGCCGGTCCTTCTCCCGTGTCGAGTTACAGCCTCAGCGGGCTCACTTGGCAGCCAAGCACGTATATTTTCCCTGGTGTGACAACGTGCGCCACCGGTAACGGTTGTGGCACTAATACCTACGGTATTTACGCGGTCAGCCAGAATTTCCGCACTCCCTATTTTTACAACTTCGATCTCCAGGTGGAAAAGAGAATCGGGAATTTCGGTCTGTGGCAAGTGGGTTATGTCGGCAGCGTCGGCCACAAGCTGTCCGTGATGCTGAACATCAACCAACATGGTGCTTACAACACGCAATATCCGAATTTCGGTGATATCAACCAACTGAACAGCATCGGCAATTCGAACTATCATTCCCTGCAAACTACCTTCAGGATCAGAACCTGGCATGGCTTGAGCTCGCAGTTGAGTTACACCTGGGGCCACAACCTGGACGACGTCACGGAGTACCGCGGTGTCCTTCCTCTCGACAGTTCTAATCTGAGGCAAGAATACGGCAACGCGGACTTCGATACCCGCAACAGCTTTTCCGGGCAGGCCACTTATGCTTTCCCGAAGGCTTCTTGGGCGAGTGGGTGGTCAAAGTGGCTTGTAAACGACTGGCAGTTGAGCACCCTGCTCATTCTGCATAGTGGACAGCCCTTCAACATTACTGGTGGAACATCCAGACCAGGCTACAACATCACGGGCGATCCCTTCGCCGGAGTGAATCACACGTTCTCCGCTCCTGGTGGTGAACCGTGGGTGAATCCAAACGTTTTTGTTGCTGTCAGCGGACCTGGCAATCTCTCGCGCAATCGGTTCGTTGGGCCGAACTTTAAGGACGTGGACTTCTCTGTGCTAAAGAATCTACCGATCACGGAGAGGCTCAGGGTCCAACTGCGCGCGGAAATGTACAACACATTTAACCGAAAGAATCTCGCCTCTGGGGCAGGCTCTGTCGGCGGCAGCGGTTATGTCACTGACACCATCGGCGACTTCAACGGTGCTCCAGGGCTGGGTCCAGGGGAACCGTTCAACAT
>JBAVHY010000145.1:0-1902 GCA_049686315.1 Candidatus Acidiferrum sp.
CCACCGTAGTCACTGACATGCCGACCAGCTCGAGTGCGAAAGCCATCGGTGTGCCTTGAAAGTTCGCGCCTGTCAGCACCAGGTCATCGTCGGGAAAGAACACGGGATTGTCGGCGGCATGGTTGAGTTCGATCTCCAGCATGTATCGACTCCACCGGAATGCGTCTTTGGCGGCTCCGATGACTTGCGGGCTGGAGCGGAGCGAATAGGCGTCCTGCACCTTCTTGCCGGGCAGTTTGAGGAGTTCCGATCCCCGGGTTAGCCTGCGGACATTTTCGGCACACGCCTGCGCTCCCGGGTAACCACGCACCTGTTGTTAGCAAGTTAAAACGTCCGCTTTTTGTAGCAAGTGAAATGTCCGGTTTTGGTTAATCTCCCGCAGCCGCCGAGGCGGTGGGAAAGTGGGAATCCCGCGCACTTTGCGGGATTTCCAAGCGCGGGGGGAAAGTCGGCTTTTGGACTTTGCCACGGCGCGTCTTTTCCACGGCCTTGCCGGCCGCCAGTTTCGGGTTGAGGATCGGACCGCCGCGCTCGTCGTAGCGACCGAGGGCGTGCGGCCCATAGTGGAGGCTCAAGGTTCCATCCAGGTGTTGGTGCACGATCACGGTGCAGCCCGCCAGCGTGCCCCGCCAGCGCACCGGCTCGATCTGCAAAGTCAGGTTCTGAAAGCTGACTGTGTTGTCCCGGTTCACCGTGCGCTCGAATTGCAGCGAAAAGATGCGCCCCAGGTCTTTGCCCCGATAGGGCACAAAGGCGCTGCCCGGTTGCGCGCTGGCGACTCGGAAGCGGCGATTGAACTCTCCGATGTAATGCTCACGCAGAAAGGCATTCGCCACCTCCACCGTCCGGATCCCATGCAGCCGCAGTTCCTGCGGCAACCGGCCCTGCCAGGTGCCAAAGCTGCGTTCGCTCCGTCCCCGCGCCTGCGGGGAGTAGGCGGGAATCATCCGCACGCCCAACTCGCGCATGGCCCGCCCCACCTGCGTGAGGCGTTGGTGGTCCACTGCTTCTCCGGCCTTCGGCGTCAGCCAGAAATGGCTGCCGCGATCGCTATACAAAGCGCAGAACACGCCCTTGTGTTCGACCACTTCTTTCAGCCCCGTCAGCACCGGAACCGTCGCTTCCTCTTCCACCAACTGCGCGTAGTAAATCTCGCTGTTGGCGTCGTCCAGGATGACCAGCAAGTCGTACCAGCGCTCATCCTGGAACCAGCGATGCTCGCTGCCGTCAATGTGCAACAGCATCCCCGGCAGCGGCCGCCGCGGACGCAGCTTGCGATGCACCCCGCGCTTGCGCCCCTTGGCCACCATCCCCGCCCCTTGCAGCAATCCCTTCACCCAACTGTAGCTGATCTCGACCTGGTGCTCCTCTTGCAGCTTCTCGTGAAAGTGCCGCACGTTCAGATCGAAATACTTTTCCCGATACAGCCCCAGCACCTTCTCCACCACCGCCAGCGGCACTTTCTTGGGCGACGGTTTCCCCCGCCGCCGGTCAAACAACCCCCGGAACCCGAACTCTTCATACCGTTCATGCCAGCGCCGCATCTGCCGATCGCTGATCCCAATGATCTCGGCCGCTTGCCACCATGTGATCTTTTTCGCCAGGGCGCGCAAAATGACTTCCTGTACCTTCATCGTCCGCTCCATCGCGGCCTGCGTGTATGAAAACATGCCTTCCATGCTCTCCTACCACCGCCGCCTGCAAAGCGGACACTTCACTTGCTATCTCAACCGGACATATCATGTGCTAACAACAAGTCTTTAGTACGCACTCGCCACGGGGGTCAGGCCATGCTATGATTCCGGCCATTCGTCTGTGGGGCTCTGCTAGTAGTTGATGCGGGCAGAAAAAAGTAACAAACATGCATCGTTGGACTGCCAGGTTCTTGTTGCTGTTTATGCT
>JBAVHY010000146.1:0-27605 GCA_049686315.1 Candidatus Acidiferrum sp.
CCCGCGTCGCGCTTGAAGGCCTGCATGTAGAAATTCCTTGGAGGGCGCATGGGTTACGCAGTTCGCTCCTCTCCGGACAGGCGCTGGACGGCATCGGAGGCAAGTTCCTTGCGCACTTCTTCAAGAAGCTCTTCGCCAAACGCTCCTTCGCGGAGCACCCAGGTGTCTTTGCTGCCGCCCCCTTGCGATGAGTTGACTACGAGTGAACCCTTGCGCAAGGCAACGCGCGTTAACCCGCCGGGGACCAGCGTGACTTTCTCGCCCATGAGGATGTAGGGGCGCAGATCGATGTGCCGAGACTCGACGCTGCCGTCGATGAGGCAGGGAGCGCAGGAAAGCGCCAAGGTAGGTTGCGCGATGTAGTTGCGCGGGTCGGCTAGGATGCGGGCACGAAACTCTTCACGTTGCTGGGCCGTGCTGTGCGGGCCGATGAGCATGCCGTACCCCCCAGACTCGCCCACGGCTTTGACGACCATATTCTGGAGACTGTCGAGGACGTGTTGGCGGTGCGTGTCGTCGGACATGAGGAACGTCGGAACGTTGGGAAGAATGGCGTCTTCGTTTAAATAATAACGAATGATTTCGGGAACGTAGGCGTAGACCGCTTTGTCGTCGGCGACGCCGGTGCCTATGGCGTTGGCCAGAGTGACATTTCCAGCGCGGTAGGCGTTGAACAGGCCGGGCACGCCGAGAGTGGAGTCCGGGCGGAAAGAAAGGGGATCGAGGAAATCGTCGTCGACCCGGCGATAGATGACGTCAACGCGGCGAAGGCCAGCGGTCGTGCGCATGTATACGACATTGTCATGCGTGAGCAGGTCGCGGCCCTCGACGAGTTCGATGCCCATTTGTTGCGCGAGGAAGGTGTGCTCGAAGTAGGCAGAATTGGAGACGCCTGGTGTGAGCAGGACCGTTGTGGGGTCCTGTGGGTAAGCACAATTGTCGGGCGCTAGGCCGCGCAGGGTCGAAAGGAGTTCTCTAGGATATTGATCGATGGGCCAGACGCCGTAGTCGCGAAAGAGCGTTGGAAAGACTCGTTTAAGCACTTTGCGGTTGGCGACCATGTAGGACACGCCACTGGGAACGCGGAGATTGTCTTCAAGGATGGCGAAGGCGCCATCAGGGAGTCGCACCAGATCGGTGCCGCAGATACTGACGTAGATATCGCGAGGCACGTTGAGGCCGCGCATTTCACGGCGGAAATGTTTGCAACTGTAGAGAAGGTCGCGGGGGACAACTTTGTCGGAGAGGATGCGTCCTTCGTGGTAAATGTCGCGAAGGAAGAGGTTCAGGGCTGTGAGCCGCTGAGTAAGGCCCTTTTCGATTTTGGCCCATTCGCGCGCCGTGATGATGCGCGGCAGCAGGTCGTTGGGGAAAATGCGCTCCGTACCTTCCTTGCTGCCATACACGGTGAAAGTGATGCCCTCGTGCAAGAAGGCCAAATCCGCCGCCTGTTGGCTGCGGCGCAGTTCTTCGGGCGGAAGTTTCAGAAGCGTCTGATGCAGAGCGCGATAATGGTCGCGAGGCGCGCCCGGCGACGCAAACATCTCATCGTACGCGTTGTCGATGTGGTAGTTCACAAAGGAAGGAGGGAGATGGATGCGTGATGGAAGGGCCGAGGCTGTCATCGTTCATCCTGCAACCCGGCTGGGAGGGTCGTTCAGATCTGCGCTCCGGCATCTCTCCCGCTTTACAGGTAGCTCAATCGACCCCAAGCTGGCGCGCTAAGGGATGCGCCAATGTATGTCCACGAGCTAGGGTAGTCCAACGCAAATTCTTGATGGGAGCCATAGTTGATTCAAATGCCCGTAAACTTTGGAGTGCAAGCTCACTCGGCCGCGGTGGATAACCGACCGCCTAAGTGGTACAAAGACTCCGGGTCACCGCATCCCCTGCAATTGAAGGGAGTGGGTGCCGCCCGGCCATACCAACGTAGGGATTGAGCAATGCGATGCACGGGGTTAGGATGCGTGTGGTTTGGGTCCATTGCGATTTGAGGGGAGGAATTACCATGGCAGTGAAAGTGAAACGGATCACGTTGTGGCGGAAGGAACTCGAGAACAGAGCCGGAACCTTGGCCGGAACACTGCAACCGTTGGCCAATGCCGGAACGGACCTGCAGATTGTCATGGGGTACCGCTATCCAGGCGACAGCGTAAAGGCGGTTGTGGAGTTGTACCCGATCGGGAGCAAGAAAGGAACGCAGGCGGCGCAGGGAGCGGGACTCGCGGCTTCAACCATTCCCGTGCTTTTCGTGGAAGGGGACAACCGTGCTGGCTTGGGGCACGGCATAACCCAGGCGATTGCCGAGGCTGGAGTCAATCTCGATTTCCTTGTGGCCCAGGTGATTGGCAGAAAATACTCCGCCGTGATCGGCTTCGAGAACGAGGCCGATGCAACCAAGGCCAGCGCCCTGATCAAGAAGGCGGTCGCTGGAAAGAAGAAATAGACAAATGGTTAAGTCAGCCTGGGCCGCTACAACCTCCAAGAGGCTTTGGGCGTCACCCTTCCAAGGGGAACTCCGCCGAAGGCGAGCTTAAAGCGATCCGAGCCAGACAGAAAAATCAATTGGGCGGCGTGACGCGGCGGATTTCCAGAGCGATTTGCGGTGTGGTCTCGCAAGGGACATTGGTGATGAACCGCAGTGTGCCCGAGCTGTCCTCGAAGACCACGCCGTAGTGTTCGGAGCACGGATGAAAAAAAGGGCCGCCAGGCGGCGGCCCAAGGGAAGGAGCCTTCTTGAACAACTCCGTTTAGCCCGCCCAGGGTTCGTCGGCACTTCCGCCGTAGATGGAAGGAACCTTGGAGCCCATCGGCCGCAGGTAAACGGCAAGCTGGCCGCGATGGTGAATGCTGTGGTTGTTTACAAATCCCAGATAAAACACCGCCGGCATATTGAACGCGCCCATGAAATCGACGGGCGTGCAAAGTTGTTCCGGCGTCATGGCGCGGACGCGATCCATGGCCCGGCGAAAATTCTTGTCATACCAGTCGATGAGTTCAGCGATGTCCTTCGGCTCTTCCTTGAACCGCGGCTCCATCTGGAATTTGTGGTCGGCAACTTCATCGGTCATTTGCACGTCACACGAGGCCAAGTGCCAGGCTAGATCCCAGGTGGTGCGCGCTTTGGGGTCGGGCCGGTAATCGCGCCCCGCCTCCGGAATAGCCGCAAGCACCTTTTTGGTTATTTCCAATTCCTGCGCCAGCCCCTGAAGCATTGATTCCCGCATGCCAACGGCGAATTCGGGTGAAAGCGCTGGTTGTGGTGCACTCATATGTCCCTCTTCGCCAGGGTCTCTTCGGCAGACCCCTGACGGCTCGGTATTCTACACCTATGCCGAGTGCGCCGTGTGAAAACGAAGCTACGGCGGTCCGCTAGACCGGTTAGCATGAAACAATTGAAGGATCAACGCCACGCCGGGCGTCTGGGAAGGTTCGGCTTAATGCCGAAGTGCGCGCTGCCCCAATCGCACAAAGATTCCATAAGCGGCACCAGTTTTCTGCCTTCACGATTGAGGGAATAGGTGACTTGCGGCGGCACTGAGGCAGTGGCGTCGCGAGCAAGAACACCGTCGACTACAAGCCGGCGCAACTGTTCGCTCAGGACTTTTTCCGAGATTTTGGAGAGCTTTTTGTGAAGTTCGGCGAAGCGCCGCGGACCGAATGAAAGATGCCACAGGATTTGCACCTTCCACTTACCCGATAGGACGTTGATGGAGGCTTGAACGGGACACCCGTGATGGTCTTTCATGATTGCAACCTCGCCTTGAGTGTTTTAGGCAGCCCCTTGCTGGCGGGGCTTACGTTTTTGTACGTACTTCCGCGGCGCGCTCTGCGGTTATACCATGGCAAGGCAAAAACTGGGCCCGTAGCAATCGAGTCCGCACCCGCCCTCCCGGATGTGTCGTGCCCACAAAAGAGGAGAAACTCATGATTCTGATTACCGGAGCATCTGGAATGGTGGGCCGCGCCGTTTTGGAAGAAATGCGCAAGACAAAAAAAACCGTGAAGGCCATGGTCCGAAACGCAGAGGACGCCAAGAAAACGCCAGCGGGGGTAGCAAGCGTGATTGCGGACTTTGCGGATAAGGCGAGCTTGCGAAGAGCGCTAGATGGCATTGAGACCCTCTACCTGGTGTGCTCACCGATTCCGCAACTCGTGGAACTCGAGAGCAACGCAATTGACGCCAGCAAGGAGCGTGGCGTGCGCCATATCGTGCTGAACTCCGCAATGGGCGCCGGGGATTACGCGAAATCCTTTCCGAGCTGGCACCGGAACGTGGAGGTAAAGCTGGAGGCCAGCGGGATGAAGTACACCATTCTGCGGCCTAATGGATTCATGCAGAACATCGTGACGTATAACGCGCCGAGCATTCGCGCGCAAGGGGCATTTTATGCAGCAATGGGGAACGCGAAGACTAGTTTGATCGATGTGCGCGACATCGCCGTGGTGGCGGCGAAAGCGCTGACCGAGCCCAGAGCGCACGCGGGCAAAACGTATGAACTGAACGGGCCGCAAGCGCTCAGCAGTGCCGAAGTTGCGGCGAAGATTTCGCGCGTGGCTGGGCGGCCTGTGCAGTATGTGGATATTCCCGAAGAGGCGCAGCGAAAGGCGATGCTGGAGGCGGGTATGCCGGAGTGGCAGGTTACGGCTCTGCTCGAGCTGCAGCAGTATTACGTCAGTGGGAAATGCGCGGCGGTGACGGACGTGCTTCAAAAACTGCTTGGGCGCGCGCCGATTGCGCTGGACCAATTCCTGGACGAATTCAAGGACAGCTTTCGCGGCCAGGCCGCGGGCGCATAGGAGGGCAGGAGCGATGAGCACCACGCCACGGCCACAAGAAGCGGTCAATTTGAAGACCGGGATGACGCACACGGAAGCGAAAGAGTTTGTGCGCAACCATTTTGAAGAGTTTGTGAACCGCAAAAATCTGAAAATTGGTGAGATCAATTTTGCGCCAGGATTTGTGGATCATGGCGCGGACGTTCCCCCGGGCTTGCCGCCGGGGCCTGCGGGAGCGATGCAATATGTCGGCGGGGCGTACAAAAAATTCCCAGACATTCACGTGGAGATTCTCGACTTGATTGCCGAGGACGACCGCGTGGTGGTGCGGAATCGCTGGACCGGTACGGAAGCAGCCAGCGGCAAGAAGTTTGAGTTTGCCGGGATCGTGATTTGGCGCATCGCGCACCGCCAGCTAGTGGAACGCTGGGCGTACCTGGCGCCGCCGGAGGCCGTGGAACGCTGATCAAAGAGAACCGCGCAGGCCGAGAGCGTCGGCCTGTTCGCGCATGGCGGCAATGCAGAACGCGATATGCTCGTCGAGAGGTATGCCGAGCTCTTCGGCTCCTTTGATAACGTCTTCCCGGCTTACCCCGCGGGCGAAGGCTTTGTCCTTCATGCGTTTTTTTACGGAACTGACTTCGAGGTCGAGGATGCTCTTCGAGGGGCGAACGTAGGTGCAGGCGGTGAGGAATCCGGCGAGTTCGTCGCAGGCGAACAGGGTGTGCTCAAGGGGTGTTTGTCGCGGCACACCGCTGTATTCGGCATGCGAGAGGATCGCGCGGATCAGTTCTTCGTTGTAGCCGCGGTCGCGGAGGATCCTTGCGCCTTCAGCGGGATGTTCGCGGTCGGGCGCGTGGTCATTGTTGGGCCAGCGTTCGTAGTCGAAGTCGTGGAGGAGAGCAGCCATGCCCCAAGCTTCTTCGTCAGCACTCTGCTTTCGGGCATAAGCGCGTACACAGGCTTCGACGGCGAGCATGTGTTTGCGAAGACTCTCGGATTGCGTGAATTCACAGAGCAGTTTCCAGGCATCGTCGCGATTGGGCATGCTCGAATCCCTCCCCAAGAAGGAGACAGGATACAGCAAGCGGAGGAAAAGTACCGAATTGGAACTGGCGGTGGCAAGGAGCGAAAGCACAACAGGTAGTTGTGACGCACTGCAGCGACCACCAGCGGCAGCTGAAAAGCGCGCCCACTGGCCGGACGGACAGGCGAAAAACCGGCGTAAACACGGGCGATTTCGGCTGATTCCCACAAACTTTATTAAAGAATACTCTTGACAGCGATCTGAAATCTAAGCGACACTGCAGTCGCGCCAGTAACTGCCTTCCACCCGAGAACGTTCCGACGTTCCCTCCTATCCGCACGCCGGAAAAAACACAAGTCAGCGAGGAGTTCCGGTGTCGGTACATATTGAAAAAGAAACCATGATGAACTCGTTGGAGATGGATCGGGAGGTTATACGCTGCAAGACCTGCGGACTGGTCCAGTATCGGACCCGAACCGGCAACTGCCGACGCTGCGTGCGCGCATTGCCCCAACGGATGGAGTACCTCATTCCGCAGGAGCCACCGCCGGAGCAGGCCGCGCCGGAAGTTACGACCACGAAGTTTGCGAACCAGGAAACGGTGGAAAACATCGGACAGAGGATTCGCCAACTGAGAGAGTCGCGCGCGATGACGCAAAGCCAACTGCAGTCGCGTTCGAAGGTCAGCCGTTCGTATCTGTCGCGCATCGAGAGCGGACAGATGACCCCGAGCTTGGGCACGCTGGAAAAGATCTCGGAAGCGCTGAGTGTCGGATTGAACCGGTTCTTCATCCCGGAATCGGACGGCGAGGCGCTGCTGGAAGATCCGTTCATCCAGGGCCTGCGACCGTTTTTGCGGCAACTGGACTGGGAGCAATGGCAATCGATTCTGAAGCGTTTGCAGGCTATCAGCGACCACGTCAACGCAGCGCCGATCACCCTTCGCCCTATCGGTAACCCGGCACGGCTGCCGCAGCCCGCGCCGGCGAATGGCAACGGCCAGCACGGGCACATCGGACACGCCAGCCATTCGAATGGGCTGATCCCCGCGCAAGCCCATGGTCAACCGCAAGGGTATCCGCTGCGGCGTCCGGGAATGCCGGTATTTCAGCGGCCTCTGGCGCGCTAAGCAAGAGTTCGCGAACGGTTTCACTAAGGAGGGCGTTCTGGTCTCCGGGCGAGGCTGGGACGCCCTTCTTGTTTCTGCGCCATAGTTAGAGCGAAAATACCTGTGCGCCTACCCCGGCTTACGATCCCGTCGGCCTTCCTCAAGCAGTCACCGTGAAATCAAACCTGAGGTGGAGTTATTCGAGGGGCCATAAACAGAGTAATCTCAGAATTGGCACCATCAGGCTTGCAGGATTATTCACGGACGACGGCGGCCTTGGAGGAGGGGACTTCCAGGCGCATGAGGCGGTGATTGGAATCGAGGTAGAGAATGACCTCAATATCGCTGGTGAGGACTTTCAGACCTTCGTAAGATTTCCCTTCCACGCTGACAGCGCCGACCGATTCGACCGAGATCGTGCCGGGCGTCAGTTCTTGGGGGATAAGTACGGAGAAAATTTGCGCACCCCGGCGGGACCAATCGTAGATGTGTGCGAGGACCGCGTATTGATAGTAGAGGTTGTTATCGAGCACTACGATCAGGGGGGAATTAAAAGTGAGGTCTTGCTCAAAGGGGCGAGCTCCTTGCATCTCGAGAGTCATCTTGGCGACCCCATTGGCAAACAGGACATGCGCGCCATTTGTCTTATCGGATTGCGAGGTCCACTCGTAGGCGATGGGCGCGCCATCGGGTTGCAGTGTAAGAGCGCCAGTGACCGTGGTCGCCGGTAAGCCCTCTGGAGAGAGCCGAGTAGTGCTTTTGGCCACCCAACCGCCGCCGCTCGGGGCAATCTCAAATTCTTCGTGACCGATGGCTTTGCCATCAAGAACAATCTTTAGCTTGCCCTTATCGGCGGCAAAGACAGAGCCCGCCGGAGCCTTCTTTTGGTCGGCGTAAGCGACCAGCACACCAGCGAACGCGGCGAAGAGAAGCAGAGCAAAGAAGGTGAAGGAATTTCGCCTTGAAATTACAATCCTCATCAGACCCCCCTCAGGGCTGTTGTCTCTCAACTCCTAAACGCGACTCAGGCTCACCGCTAGATACACCTGCGATACCACGGCGAAGTATCTCGGCTACGACCGCGGTGGCGTCTCCGGAGCTGTCCACGTGATAATCGGCGAGCTGATAGGAAGGCAGGCGCTGAGCATACAGCGCGCGGAAGCTGGCCTCATCGCGAAAGAGGGGACGGCCGGTCATGGTCATGCAGCGAGAGAGAAGGATTTCGAGGGGGGTATCGAGCCATATTACAGGGACACCCGCGTTGCGGAGAAATTCGGGAGCTCCTGCCTGGGCGTAAGTGCCCCCGCCGAGAGCCAGGATGGTGGACTCATGGAATTCCGCTGCGCGGCCGAGCGCTGCGCGCAATTGTTCGGATTCCAATTGCCTGAACGCGGGTTCCCCGTGGCGCTCGAAAAATTCAGGAATGCTGATTCCGGAGGCCTCCTCGATGCGTTCGTCCAGGTCAACGAAGCGCCAGCCAAGTTGGCGGGCCAAGCGGGTGCCGACGGTGCTTTTACCTGAGCCCATGAAACCGGCGAGGCAAATTACGGTGGCACGTGGCTGCAGGCCGCGACCGATAAGGGTTTGGTTCACGATTCCGCAAAGCGCGGACTAATCGCGCTTCAATATTCGAATTGTACCACTGTAGGAGGAGAGTTCGACTTTGGCTAGGCCCTGGCCCACCGTACCAAATAAGCCGTGGCTGAATTTGGATTGGGAGTGATGCTTGCCGTGGGTATCGGGTTTGAGGAAATCGGCAGCTTGATTGTCGACCGAGCCGCGATAGGTTTGCGCGTTCAGATCGAAAGAGTCCGTGCCGGAGAAGCGCACTTCTACGAGGCCGCGGCCGCTGTTCATGGTGTAAAGACCGGTGCGGATGAAGTCCCCGTCATAGAGAATGTTGCCGGTTGTAGTCATGAGATTGACGTTGTTTAGTGAAGGTTGAAGGACCTGGGCGCCGCCGCTGATAGAGGTGAATTCGAGCCTTCCGGAGCAGAGAGTGCAAATCAGCGAGCCGCCCGTGGTCTTGACAATAATGTAGCCGGAAACTTCCTTGAGGTGCACATCGCCCGCCACGCTCTGGAGCTTCATGTCGCCGTTGACCTGCTCCACCAGGATGAGCCCGGTCTGGGTTCGCAACTGCAACTCGGTTTGCTCTGGCACAACAAGTTGAAAATTGGCCTCGACTTCGTGAGGTTGCGAAGAGGGAACCAGGGAACTGGCGTTGATGTCGATGCGGTCGCCCACCTGTTCAATCTCAATGGCAACCTTGCCGGGGACGGAGGTGCTGGTCACGACAACCTCGGAATTCTTCCAGGACTTCACCTCGATGCGGCCGTTGACGATGTTATCGAGAATGACCACGGGCCGATCTTTGACGGTGAAATGGCGTTCTTGCTGCTCGGTGGTGCCGGCGAGGGCTGCGGTGGCAGCCGAAAGGAGCAGGCCAGTACCGAGGATGCTGAGCACACCGCGATGCATCACATTATTCCCGTGCCACATTAGTTTTCGCTCCTTCCACTATCCATCATTGCGGTCAGCAATTCCGCTTTTTGCTGATAGGCCATGTTGAGATATTCACGAGTCAACTGGTCCTGCGGATTTCGCTTCAAACGCGCTTCACACTCCGCAATAAACCCGTTGAGGGTGCGCAGATTCTGGCGCAAGGAAGCATCCACCATCGCATTGTCGGCCAGCTCGCGTTGGGGCAGGGCATTTTCTGTCTGACTCAAACCCGCGGCGATCTCGCCCAGATAGGCACTCTCCGAAGGAGAGGGTTTCAGCTCACCCGTGGACGCACGTGACCGCGAGGGTTGATGGGAGCCAGCCGACAAGGACGGTGGTACGGAATTCCTTCGAGGAGCGACGGAATTCGACGGCACGGGAGCAGGTGCAACGGTCTTGGGAGACTCGCTGGCTTGCGTCTGAGATGGCTTAGAAACTTCGGCGGTGTCATTTGTGTGCGGCCGTTTCACAAAGTAGATGCTGCCCAAAACAAGGAACAGAGCAGCGACAACCGTAGCCAGCGCGCGAGGACCGAAGAACTGAGAGAAACCGTGCCACCAAGGCTCCGAAGATGGTACGACCACGGACTGCGGATCCCGGATGATTCCTTCGGCTTCCAACTGGGCGCGGATCGAAATCCAGATGCGATCGGGAGGGGTGACTTCCGCCGGAATGCTTTTGGCGGCGACAACCACCGCGGAAAGGTCCGCCAGGAAGTCCTGACAGACGGCGCAGCTGGCAAGATGCTCGCGTGCATTAGGGAGAAGAGGGCTTAGCCCATCTTGTTCCAGAACGGCTTCAAATTCCTTACACTGCATAGAGCAAACTCCGCAGGGCACAGCACTGGGTGGCTCTCCCTGCCAAAATGCTCAAAACTTCCGATGCGCGTATTGTCGTCCTCGACGTTGTTCTCATTCTAACTCATTCCCGCGAACCGGATTCGGCTTTCGCCGATTGCCGTTCCTGGCGAGCCTGCTCCCGAATCTCTTCCTGGAGTAGCTCGCGCAGACGCGTGCGCGCCTTGTGCAACTGCGACTTCGAATTACCGACGGAACATCCCATGATGTCCGCAATCTCATTGTGTTCGTAGCCCTGTACGTCGTGCAAAACGAACACTGTCCTGTAGCCCGGAGGAAGCTGCTCAATGGAGCGTTCGAGGTTAACCCGGTCCACGGCGCCCGACAATCGCAAGTCTGGCGCTCCAACATCACGTTTCGGACTACTGCTTTCCGCATCCGGATCCAAGGTCTCTTCCAGCGAATCGGTCGGTAAAGATTTCTTTCGCAGGCGCATGAGCACAACGTTGACGGTCATGCGGTGCAGCCATGTCGAGAAGGCCGACTCACCTCGGAAGGTCCCGATCTTGCGGAACAGCTGTAGAAAGGCCTCCTGCATCAGATCTTCGGCGTCCGCAGGATTGTTGACCATCCTTAAACAGAGTGCGTAGACTCGACGGCCATGGAGTTGATAAAGAAAGTCGAAAGCCGCGGAATCCCCCGCCTGGGCGCGGCGGATGGCCTCCGCTTCTGTCCACGCAACCGGTTCGGTTGGTCTTGATCGGGCCAACTGTCCAATAGCGGCGCCACTAGTTCTTCGGATGCGCCTGGTCCCTTTTAGAGTTGTCCCGAGTACGGACGTCGAGGAGCCCATATGCCCCTAATAGAAGGCACGAGCCTTCAATAGGTTGCATGAGGCCGCGGGCGTCCGCGGGGATGCTCTATTGTCCCTTGAGGAAGGCCATCCGTCTATGGGCAAGATGGCGAGCGCGGGCGGGAACAGAAGGAGACGCGGCGCGCGAGTGCCCCTCCAGAACAGTCTGGAAACTCTCCACTTGTGCTTCGGGGAGAGCATGGAGAAAGGACTTGAGGAGGACGACAGCCTCGCGCAGGCAGGTATTGAGATCGTAATGGGCGGCGTCGAGCATCTCCCAATCGCGCTCGGGCTGAAAGGATTCACCACCAGCGAGCCCTTCCACGGTAGCCCGGAAACTGTTATCAAGTTCTCCGACTAGATCCGCGAGGGCAGA
The DNA here is from genome assembly GCA_049686315.1 of Candidatus Acidiferrum sp. Lineage (GTDB taxonomy): Bacteria > Acidobacteriota > Terriglobia > Acidiferrales > UBA7541 > Acidiferrum. The sequence continues at coordinate 11,446 of JBAVHY010000146.1, forward strand.
GATTTTGTGAAGGAATTGAGATTTGCGGGTGAGCAGGATTTTGCTGAAAAGGTCATTGAAGCGCGCCACACGCTGACTCCGCGCATTCTGAAAATTCCCCGCGTCGAGTGGGGCGAGATTGGGAGTGGTGCCAAAGTGTTTGGCGTGCTCCAGCATGGAGTGGAGTACCGAGTGAAGCGGGTGAGCCAGTCTTTGACATAGCGCCGGGGAAACGGCGAGGATTTGATAGGCTTTGAAATTCTTGCCACACCGGCGCATGCCGAAAGCCTCATCCAGACTTACACTAAACATGGCATAGGAGGTCTCGAGACGCCGGATGCAGGTCAGATAGGTATGAGACTTGTCTCCCCGAAGCGGAATTCGCCAATCTAAAGACACGGAACCAGTGGGGATATGATTGGGGCGGGAACTCAAAGGAAACCTCCGGGGAGCGACAGGAGCGAAGTATAACAAATTTCTCATATGCTTATAAAGGTTTATTTCCAATTTGCCATCAGTCTTTGTGAATCCGGCCCTCAGTTGCGGCCAAGGCGGGTTCCTTGCCCTTGTTGTAAGCCCGCATTTATACTCCAGTAGACGCGATTTGGAAAGGACTAAAGCCCTCTTGCAATTCGAGCCCCAAGACCAGTTCCAGCAGCGGCAGAAGAAACTCGAACAAATCCAAGCACTTGGCTATGAGGCCTTCCCTAGGGAGTTCCGGTGGACAGATACTCCTGCGGATCTGCTAGGGAAATACTCCTCAGCGAGCAGTTCCGATTTGGAACTGAACCGGGAGGAAATTCGGGTTGCAGGGCGCATCGTTTCCTACCGGTTGATGGGGAAAGCGGGATTTGCTCACCTTCAGGGGGCAGGGAGCCGCATCCAGATCTACGTGCGAAAGGATATCGTGGGGGAAAAAGGGTTCCAGTTGTTTCACTTGCTGGACCTTGGTGACCACATCGGCGTACGCGGGCACATGTTCCGCACCAAAACCGGAGAGCTTTCCGTGTGGGTGGAGGAACTTTTCTTTCTCAATAAAGCGCTGTTGCCATTACCGGAAAAATGGCACGGATTGGCGGATATCGAGTTGCGCTATCGGCAACGGTATCTGGACCTGATTTCGACGGAAAAATCACGGCATGTGTTTCAGACCCGCGCGCGCATCATTCGCGAGTTGCGGCAATTCTTCGACAGTCGTGGATACATCGAAGTGGAAACGCCGATGATGCATCCCATTGCCGGAGGAGCGACGGCGCGCCCGTTCGTCACTCACCACAACACATTGGACATTGACCTTTATCTGCGCATTGCCCCCGAATTGTACCTGAAGCGCCTGACCGTGGGTGGGCTCGACCGCGTGTACGAGATCAATAGGAATTTCCGGAATGAAGGCATCTCCACCCAGCATAATCCCGAGTTCACCATGCTGGAGTTTTACGAGGCCTACAGCAATTACCGGGACTTGATGGAGTTGAACGAGCAATTGTTCGCGCAGTTGGCAAAGAACATTACCGGCTCAACAAAGGTGAAATTCGGAGAGCAGGAACTGGATTTCGGCTCCATGCAGCGGCTGACCATGCGGGAAGCAATCGTGAATTACTGGCCGGAAGGAGTGGGAGCCCCGCCGTCCTTGGAGGAACTCTCGGCACCAGGAGGCTCTGCCCGCGCTACGGAGCGCTACAACGCGTGGGCGAAGGCGAATCACACCGAATATGCGGCGTCAACGGGGAAGCTGACCGATGGTGAGTGGACTGGATTGTTGTTTGAAACTATTGCCGAAGACAAATTGGTTCAGCCGACCATCCTCTATGATTTTCCGATCGAGATTTCGCCGCTCTCAAAGCAGAAGCCGGAGGACCCTTCCCTGGTGGAGCGCTTTGAAATCTATGTGGCCGGGATGGAAATCGCTAATGGGTTTTCCGAGTTGAATGATCCCGCGGAACAAGAAAGACGGTTTCTGGCCCAGATTGCCCGCGGTGGAGACGAGATGCCGAAGAATCTGGATGTGGACTACATCCGCGCGCTGTGCCACGGCATGCCCCCGACCGGCGGGGAGGGCATCGGCATTGACCGCTTGACCATGCTGCTGACCGATTCTCATTCCATTCGCGACGTGATTCTATTCCCCCAACTTCGCCCCGAAGCCAAACCCGATGATGGCGCTCCGGAAAGCGCAAAAGGGTAAAGGACGAGCCACTTCATGAGCTTCGAATGGTTCGTGGCGAAACGCTACCTGAGGTCGCCGAACCGCCCGGCAGTTTTGCGGCTGGTCACAGCGTTCAGTGTGCTGGGCGTGGCGGCCGGTGTAGCCACACTTGTCATCGCTCTGGCGATGAACACAGGCTTCAGGGAAACTCTGCAGGATCGTCTGCTCGGTGTAACTGCCCACATCTCGCTGACGCGTCCAGGTTCGGGCGGAATCCAGAATTACAAAGTGCTGGCGGAGAACCTGCAGCGGACGCCGGGTGTGAACTCGGTGACGCCAGCGATCTACGAAACCGTCCTGCTGACCTTCGAAGGACAGGCTCGCGGCGTAGTCGTCAAAGGAGTCGACATCTCATTGGAAAAGAGAGGCGAAGAAGCACTGCAGAAGTTGTCGGCAGGACACCTGGATTTTTCTCCGGACGCTGACGGCATCGATGGGTTGCTGGTGGGCAAACAGTTGGCGGACGAATGGAAACTGCAACCGGGGGATTATGTGACGCTGATGAGCCCGCAGGGGCGGCTAACTCCCTTCGGATTGATACCGCGGACACGAAGATTCCGGGTCGCGGGAGTTTTCGATTCGGGGTTTTACGATTATGACGAGAACTGGTGCTTTGTGACGCTTCCGGCGGCTCAAGCGTTAGCAGGTTCCGGCGACATCGTGAATGTCCTGGAGTTTCGCTTGGCCAAGCCGGAGCAGGCGGGAGCAATCGCAAAAACGGTGGAGCATGCTGCCGGACAAGGGTTTTCGGCGGCAACGTGGATGGAAGAAAACCGGGCTCTGTTCCGAGCGCTGCGGCTGGAGAAACTGGTCACGGCGATCTTTATTGGTCTGATCACCTTTGTCGCCGGCCTGAATATTCTCGTAGTGCTTTCGATGACGGTCACCGACAAGGCGCGGGACATCGCGGTACTACTTTCCGTGGGGACCCGTCGGGAACAAATACGCCGTATTTTTCTCTTGCTTGGAATGGCTATCGGCGCTACCGGGACAGTTTTTGGCTTGATTGCCGGTTATGCCTTCGCGTGGCTCGCCGGAACTTACCACTTGATCCCGCTCGACCCCCAGGTTTATGCCGTACCCTACGTGCCGTTCCACCCTAGCTTTCTGGATGGTTTGTGGATCGCGCTGGCGGCGATGGGGATTGCGGCCTGCGCGACGGTGATTCCGGCGCGAGAAGCCGCTAGGTTGTTGCCTGTGGAGATCTTAAGGTTTGAATGAGGAGAGGGGAGAAGCTGAGGAGGGGAAGGAAACCGAACTAATAGGAGCCGCAACTTGAGGTAGGACAAGGATTGGCTGCTGATTTGCTCCTATGAAGGTACCTGTGGCAGTTAGTTGGGGAGGCACGGGTTTACCAGGTTGTGGCTCCCCAACGCCGCAGTCGCAAAGAGTTGGAAGGAATAAAGTTATTCGTGAATAGGGAGAACTCGCTGCACACCTGAATCCTGGTTGGTAGGTCAGGTAGGGAAATGGGAAAAGGTTGGGCAAGAGCAGGCGGGGACAGGGCCATGGGTTGGCTCTGCCGAAGAGGAGTTCGGCGCATCCAATAAGTTAAGTAAGGTGCAGAACAGTTAAGTAAAGAGTGCGGGGCGTCACTGCGGGCCAGAAGCCAGGATGGGACCATACGAGGAGCGCGGGTGGAGCAACAGATCGCAGGGACTAGAGCAGAATGAACAGCGCAGCCAAACCCGAGGAAGCGATCCTGGAAGCGCGTGCGTTGAAGAAAACGTATGGTGCGCGCGAGAAGAACTTGGAAGTTTTGTCGGACGCGAACCTGGCATTGCAAGAAGGAGAGATGGTGGCGGTGGTGGCGCCATCGGGCGCGGGGAAAAGTACACTGCTACATTTGCTGGCTGCGCTAGACACTCCAACGAGCGGTACAGTATACTTTGAAAACAAGGCGATTGAAACGAATGAAGACACGGCGCTGGCGGAATATCGCAATCGTGCCGTGGGGTTTCTCTGGCAGCGGCACCAGTTGTTGCCGGATTTTACGGCAGCAGAAAATGTAGCGATGCCCCTGCTAGTGCGCGGAGAGCCACATGTAAGGGCGCTGACGGAAGCGCGCAAATGGCTGGCGGAAGTGGGCCTGCAGGATCGGGCCGAGCACCGCGCGGGAGAACTTTCGGGCGGGGAACAGCAGCGAGTCGCAATCGCCCGGGCACTGGTGACAGGGCCCAGGTTGTTACTCGCGGATGAACCGACCGGAGATCTGGACCAGCAGAATGCTTGGGCTGTGTTTGAGTTACTGGAGCGGTTGCATCGTACCCATCGTCTGACGTCGCTGATCGCGACGCATAATCTGGCGCTGGCGGCGCGATGCGACCGGGTGGTGGGACTCGAGCATGGTGTTCTGCGGACTCGCAGCGTGCGAAACGTTGCCGGGAAAACCCCAGGCGGAGAAGCGAGCTAATCGTGTTCGAACGATATACAGAAAAAGCGCGACGTGTCATTTTCTTTGCCAGGTACGAGGCCAGCCAATACGGCAGCCCCTACATTGAGACCGAGCACCTTCTCCTGGGACTGATGCGGGAGGATAAGGCGCTGGCTAACCGCTTCCTGCGTCAGCAAGGCTCAATCGAATCCATCCGAAAAGAGATAGAAGCGCGCATCACCATCCGCGAGCGCATTTCCACGTCCGTCGAGGTGCCGCTGAGCGCGGAGTGCAAACGTATCCTGAACAGCGCGGCGGAAGAGGCCGAGCGGTTGGGTCACAAGCACGTCGGCACGGAGCATCTGCTGCTGGGAATTTTGCGGGAAGAGAAGTGCTTCGGTGCGGAAATTCTGATGGAACGGGGGCTGCGGCTGTCGGCCTTGCGCGAAGAACTCTCGCGGACGAGCGGCGAAAAAAATACCGCGGCGCGCCCAAAGGAAACGTCGTTGCTGGCGGAATTCAGCCGCGACCTGACCCAAGCGGCCACGGAAGGCAGCTTGGATCCGCTGGTGGGACGCGAAGGGGAAGTGGAGCGCGTCATTCAGATCCTCTGCCGGAGGACAAAGAACAATCCAGTCCTGATTGGCGAACCGGGAGTGGGAAAAACCGCCATTGTGGAAGGGTTGGCGCAACGGATCAGCGACGGGGACGTGCCGCCATTCCTAGCGGACAAGCGCATTCTGTCGCTGGATCTTTCGCTGATTGTGGCCGGGACAAAATACCGCGGGCAGTTTGAAGAGAGATTGAAGACCATCATGAAGGAACTGATGGAGAGCCAGAACTCCATCGTCTTCATTGATGAGCTGCATACCCTGGTAGGGGCAGGCTCAGCCGAAGGATCGCTTGATGCGGCAAACATCTTGAAGCCGGCGCTGTCGCGCGGAGAGATTCAGTGCATCGGTGCGACCACGCCCAGCGAGTACCGGAAGTCCGTGGAGAAAGATCGCTCGCTGGAACGGCGATTCCAGGCCGTGAAGGTGCCCGCGCCGACGGAAGATGAGGCGATCCAGGTAATTAATGGCATCCGCGAGAGATACGAAAAATTCCACGCGGTCAGCTACACCGACGAAGCGCTGCGTTACTCCGTTTATCTTTCCAACCGCTATATTCCAGACCGCTTTCTTCCGGACAAGGCGATTGACCTGATTGACGAAGCCGGTGCGCGCGTGAAATTGCGCCAAGCGTCCGTGCCGGAAGAAGTAAGCGAAGTCCAGAAGAGGGTGAAGTTCATTACTCACCGCATGGAATCGGCGATTGCCGCGCATGAATTTGAAAAAGCAAGGTTCTACTCCGAAGAGGAGCGCAAGGAAAAAGAAAATCTTCGGGTGTTGCGCGAGCGCTACAAGCTGGACGACGCCTCCACAGGGATTGTCACGCGCGAGGATATCGAGGAAGTGGTATCACGTTGGACCGGCGTCGCGGTAACCTCGATCAAGGAAGACGAGCAACAGAAATTGCTGCGCATCGAAGTGGAACTGCACAAGCGCGTCATCAGCCAGGACAAGGCCATCACTGCGCTGGCGCGAGCCATCCGCCGGAGCCGCGCGGGCTTGAAGTCGCCGTCTCGCCCGGTGGGCTGCTTCTTCTTTCTGGGGCCGACAGGCGTCGGGAAGACCGAAGTGGCGCGGCGGTTGGCCGAATTCCTTTTCGGCTCTGAGAAATCGCTGGTCCGTTTCGACATGTCGGAATTCATGGAAAAGCATTCGGTGTCGAAACTGATCGGCGCGCCTCCGGGATACGTGGGCTACGAAGAAGGCGGACAAATGACCGAGCGCGTGCGTCGCACGCCATATTCGGTTATTCTACTGGACGAGATCGAGAAGGCGCATCCCGACCTCTTTAACATTCTGTTGCAAGTGTTTGAGGACGGGCAGCTCACGGACGGTCTCGGCAATACCGTCGATTTCCGCAACACTATCATCATCATGACTTCCAACATTGGGGCGCGGCATCTGCAGAAGCGCACCTCAATCGGGTTCCAAGCGGGCATAGATGAAGCCAGCTTAAAGAGCATGGAAGACTTGGTGCTGGGAGAAGTGAAGCGGGCTTTTAATCCGGAGTTTCTCAACCGCTTGGACGAGATCATTTTGTTCAATCCTCTGGGCGACGAGGACCTGCTGCGGATTATCGATCTGCTGGTTGGCCAGCTGAACGACACGCTCATTCACCGGCAGGTGCAAGTGGTGTTGTCGCCCGAAGCACGCCAATGGATCCTCGAGAAGACGTGCGCGGATCGCAATTACGGCGCGCGCCCGTTGCGGCGGGCACTGCAGAAGTATGTGGAAGACCCGCTCTCTGAGGCGCTGATTCAAGGGGGAATTCAGCGGCCCGCGACATTGCAGATCTATGTTGCGGGGGAAGGCCTCGCATTCCGGCCGGTTGGTGAGGCAACCCCAGTCGTCCACTAGTGAATCAGACGCAACGTGTGACCGTGAAGCGGCCTGGATATTTTGCAGACCGTAATGCGAAGTACGCTCGGCCAGCCCATACCGGGACTGGCGGGAGAATATCAACTTGAATTTGGTGGCGCGGCCTTGAGCCGATCAGCGGCCGCTCAAAGGTTAGTCTGTTTTCCGCCGGTAATAACCACCTGGTGTGTCTGGCGATTTTGTGTCTTCGTACTTGTCCTGCTCGTGCCTCCTCTTTTGGGAAGTAAAGTTTTCGCGGCCGGAACTTCATCGGCGGCGGAGAGGAGCAGCGATTCCGCAAAGAGCGTCACGTTGTTTCACGCCTGGTTGAACGAAAACACGCTGCAAGAAGAAATGGAGGAATTCGCCGCGCTCCCGCGTTCCGAAGGCGGCCAGCAGAATGATTCGCAACCGTTCATCGAGAACATCGACTTCGAGGGAAACCGCCGAATCCGGAAGGACACACTGCAGGCACGTATTTTCAGCCGCAAGGGCGACCCGTATAACGAAGAAACCTTGCGCCGGGACTTTCAGGCGCTGTGGAATACTCAGTTCTTCGAGGACGTGAAGTTACGCGTGGAAGACGGAGGAAAGCCGAACGGGAAAGTCATCGTCTTCGAAGTGAAAGAGCGGCCGGTCATCCGCCGCATTCGCTATGACGGCATCCACTCGGTCTCGGAGTCCGATATCCTTGATCGCTTCAAGGAAAAGAAGGTCGGTTTGACGGTGGAAAGCCAGTTCGATCCAACACGCATCAAGAAAGCCGAAGTGGTGCTCAAGGAGCTCCTGGGCGAACACGGTCGGCAGTTCGCCACCGTGACGCCTCAGTACGAAAGAATTGCTTCGAGCAACGCCGTGATCCTCGTATTCAAGATCGCAGAAGGGCCCAAGGTCAAGGTTGGGAAAATTTCCTTCACCGGGAACCACGCCTTCAGCGACCGCAAACTGATTCGCGCGATGAGGCACGACCGGCCGTACTCGATCCCGCTGTACTTGACGGAAATCAATGTCATGTCCAAGACCTACGATCACGACAAGTTGCTCGAGGACCAGGAAGTGGGCATCCGCGGGTTGTATCAGGACAATGGCTATTTCCGCGTCGTGCTTCCGGACCCCATTCTGGAAAACGTCGACACGGAAGGCTGGCGGTATGGGATTCCCCTCGCCGGAAGAACTTCCGGCAAGGCGGTGAACATTACCATACCCATCGAAGAGGGAGAGAAGTACACGATGGGAACGTTGAAAATTGTCAGCTCCGACCCCGACAAAGCCCTTTCGTTGAAGGTGGACGCTCTGAAGGGCGTATTTCCCTTGAAGCAGGGCGACGTCTTTTCCTCCGCCAAGATCCGCAAGGCCATGGAGGAATACACCAAAATCTATGGCCAGTACGGCTTCATCGATTTCGTTCCGGAACCTGGGATGGACATCGACGAACAAGCCAAGCGCATTGACCTCACCATGAAGTTCGAGGAAGGAAAGCAGTACTACGTTCGCCGCATCGAGTTCACCGGCAATACCACCACCCGCGACAAGGTCATCCGGCGCGAACTGCTCATCGACGAGGGCCAGCTCTTCAACAAGCACTATTGGGAAATCAGCATCCTCCGCCTCAACCAGCTGGATTATTTTGACAAGATCGAAGCGGAGAAGTCCGCGGAAATCAAGCGCAACACAAAGGAAGGCACGGTCGACATCCTTCTGAAACTGAGGGAAAAGGGCAAGCAGTCTATCGGCTTGCAGGGTGGCGTCAGCGGACTGGCCGGTGGTTTCATCGGCCTGACCTATCAGACCAACAATTTCCTGGGACTGGGCGAGACACTCACGCTTTCCGCGCAAGTTGGTCAGTATCAGCGCAACCTCATGTTCGGATTCACGGAGCCCTATCTGTTTGACCGGCCCATCTCCTCGGGCTTCACGATTTTCTCCTCGCTGTACAAATTCGACCAGGCGCAGCAAGCCGCGCTGTATACCGGCCAGGCCGTCAGCATCAACCCGCAGTACATTCAAAACTACAACCAGAACAGCACCGGGTTCACCGTTTTCGCGAGCTACCCGCTGAAACGATTCGCTTTCACGCGCGTCGGCTTGACCTATGGCCTTACGCGCACCAATATTTCAACTTATAACCAAGCTTCGCAACTGCTTTTCACCCAGTTGCAGTATCGCAGCATCGCCGGCCCCAGTGCGTTGAACGGAATCCTGGCGAGCACCGTCACCGGCACGATCACCTATAACAGGCTCAACAGTAATATCAACGCCACCGAAGGGAAGAGTTTCTTTTACTCGGCGGCATTCACAGGCGGACCCATCGGGGGGAACGTCAACACCATCACGAACACGGGCGAAATCAAATATTTCCATCCCATAAACCACAAGCGCAATGCGATTGGCGTGCGTTTTCTGGGCGCATGGACGACCGGTTATGCCGGGAAAGAAGTGCCACCCTACAGCCGCTTCTACATGGGCGGCGAGAACGATATTCGTGGGTTCGACATCCGCGCGATTTCGCCGGTAACTTTTATCCCCAGCGTCTACTTCCAGCCGGTCACCTTTATCGACAACCATCACCTTTCGGGTTCCGGGTTTCCGACCCAAGGCGTCTTCACCGTGCCGCTGGTTGCCTACACCATTACATTTCCTGGCGCGGACCTTCAGGGCGTTGGGAACGTCGAATACAGGATTCCTATCGCCGGTCCGGTCGGCATGTCGCTTTTCGTGGATCTTGGCACCGATGGCATCTTGAACAAGAGTGCGCTGAAACTGGATCCGACCGGTGTGGGGAGCATCAACCAGCAATTCCCACTGGTCCACCAGACGGAACAGCTGCAAATCGGGTCAGGGACAAACTTCAAGATGCGCAGCTCGACGGGCATCCAGTTCGACGTCAACTTGCCGATCATTCAGGCTCCTTTCCGGATTTATTGGGCGTACAACCCGCTACGCATTCACCAGACCATCATTGCACCCCCCGACCGGATCAATTTGCAGAATTTGGCCGGCACCTGTCAGGCGTTGGGGCTGACCGATCCGCTGCATCCGAACCAGTGCGACCCGTCGATTCTGTACCAGGTTCAACCCGTGCTGCAGAATCCGGGCCGTTTACATTACTTTGAGCCTGCCAGCACTTTTCGGTTTACGGTCGGTAAGACGTTCTAGGGCGGGCAACGAGTGGAAGAATTCGGAGCATCCGTTCTGTAAAAAGGGCTTGAAAGAAGGGGCGCGGGTAACTGCCGGCGCAGAACTAATGAGGGAGATGTTATCCATGAAGTTGCGCACAATCAAAACAGCCGCGATGCTTCTTGCGATCTCTGTGCTATGGCAGAACGGCTGCAGCAGTTCGCACGTGAATACGGTTGTCGATAGCGTTTCTCCGCCCAGTGCAACGGTGATTGCCGGGACAACCCAGGTCTTCACCTCGACCGTGACGGGTTCCACGACTCTGACTTCGACTTGGACATGCACGTACGTTTACACCCCCGCCGCCACGACCGCGGTCCCAAACCCCACGCAAACCAAACCCGCGACTTGCACCTCCGGCCAGACCGTGAATGGCGGCAACATTGGAACCTGGACCACCAACCAGACCCAGGCCAATAGCACGCTGACCTATACTGCGCCAGCGCTGAAGAATTTTCCAAATCCCATACCTGTGCCGACTTTTACAGCCACGGCCGATGCGGACAAAAAGAAGACGGGGACGGCGACGGTTGGACTGGATACAGGCATTCGCGTGTCGGTGACGCCCGGCACGGCAACCGTGCCGGTGGGACTGAGCGCAGCGCAACCGGTGTCATTCACGCCTGCGTTCCAGAATATATCGCCAGCCAGTGTGACTCAGAAGTGGGAAGTGATGCAGCCGGTTACGGGAGACACGACCGATTTTCCCAATGGTTTGGCTCCCGGAGGGGCGACGTGCAGCCCGAATTGCGGGACGATCGCACCCTTGGGCAGCGTGGGGGTGTTCACGCCCCCGGGTACCATGCCCACCGATACGTTTCCGAAGACCAGCGGGTCGAACGCGGCCACGGCGGCGAAGACAGTGTATGTGGTCGTGAGCGCGCAAGGAGATACGGCGCACTTTGCGGTGGCCACGATTACTCTTGTGAATTCCTCCACGAACCCGATCGCCTTTACCGGGATTCATCCCGCCACGATTGCCGCGGGCGGCATTGTCCAGGACATATTCTTGGACGCCAAAAATCTCTTGAACACCACCCGCATTACCTTCACCGATCCAAACGGAGCTGTCACCCAGTTCGATCCTGCCACCCAGGTCTTCACGCCTCCCATTACTGCGGCCTATTGCACTCCGACCACTACCGCACCAATAGTCAACTGCGATGCCTCGATTCTCACCCGCGTGCGGCTCAATCAAGCGCAACTTGCGACGGCGGGCACGGGTACAATTACAGTTCCGGGAATTACTGGGGACACGAGCGCATTGCCCGGTAATTGTTCCGCCGACGCGACGGCATCCACGGTAAGCTGCACTCTGCAGCTCGTCTATGCCAGTCCAGCGCTTGTTGCCGCGGTGCCAGACAGTTATCCGCAGGGAGTGGCAACGCAATTCTCCGCCGATGGCGGGTATTACGGAGGCGGTACCAGCCCCATCGTGGAACTGCTGTTCAACGGAAATTTGAATCTCGCGAGCTCCTTTGGACCCAGGCAATTCACGGGACCGCTTCAGGGCAGCCAGATTCCGAGCCCGGGCTTGTATCCCATTTCCGTCGTGTGGGAGGCTGCCGCAACGCAACCGCCCCCACCATACCCTGCGGTAGTCACGAATGTGGCCGTGCAGCCCACGTTCTCGAGTGCGCCGGTGCCTGCAAGTATTCCCCTGCCGGCGGCTCCGGGAGGAGCGAATCTTGCGCCCAGCAGCATCGCGGTGAACTCTACGAAAGGCTATGCGGTGATAACCGAGCAGGCCACGAACACAATCCAGATCGTGAATTTCGCGGGAGTGAATTCGGTGAATGGCCGCGCCATTCCGCAAATGGTCGGAACCCCGATCGCGGTCGGCAGTCAGCCGACCAGCGTCGCGATTGACGATCAGATCGATTTGAGTGGCGTGGGCTTCGCGGGGCAAGACCTCGGAGTGGTGGTGAACAGTGCTGACAGCACGTTAACCCTTGTCGCACTACCTTCGGGTGGGATCATCGGCTCACCAATAAAGTTGTCTGGCTTGATTCAAGAACCGTCGGGCACCACCGCGCCCGCGCCGTATGCGGTGGGTGTGGACCCAGCGACGCACTATGCTGTTGTGGCCTTCAGCAATGCCACCCTCGGATTCATCGTGGACGTGAACCCAAATCCCATACCGGCCGGACAGGTAGGACCTGCTTGCTTCGGCGCGACAATCCCAGGAAATCCGACAGCGCCACCGTGTGCGCTTGTGGCCTTGTCCTTGAGCACCGGCGCAACGCCCCAAGTGGTGATGCAGCCGAACGCTCCCCTGGCGTATGTGACACCCGGCGCGGCGGTCGGCGGCGTGGGCGTAACCTCGGTTGTCAATCTCCTGCTGACGAACAACAGCGTCGCCATCGCGCCCGCGCCGAATGGAGCTTCGTGTACGAACGGCACAGTGACGATCACCACGGCGACGCCGAACGGCTTGAACCAATCTTCACCGGGGGCGGTGCTAATCCAAGGGGTGACGCCGGCGGACCTCAATGGAACCTACAATGTTTTCAGTGCCGCGACGTATACGTTCAAGTACCTGCATAGCGGCAGCGGGTGTGCGTCGACCAACGAAACTGGTGGCGGTGGTTCGGTCACGTTCGGTAATCCATACTACACCTTCAGCACTACACCTACGGCTGTGGGCGGCGCGATTAATCCGGTCACGCGCATGTTTGCATTTGCCGACCCCAACGCTTCAACCTCGGCTCCGCAAATCGGTTTCATCCGCGCCCTGGATCAAACTGTCAGCTCTTTGCTCCTGACGCGGGGAAGTTGCAACGGCTGCACGCCGAACCCTCCTGGAGCCCCCGAAGTCGGATTGCGATCCGTGGCTTGGGATCCGTTCACTAACGTGCTGATTGCCTACAATCCGCAGAGTAATTACGATGAAATTTCCCTGATCAATCCCGGTGGACCCACGGCAAATGGGATTCAGGGCGCCTATCGAATCATTGCGGCGATTCCCACGGGGCAGACAGGAACCGGGACTTTCACATCTTCCGCGCAGGGGGCTACACCCGTGACGGTGTCCGGCCCGATGGGCTACGACCCGAAGACGAATCTTGTTCTTGTGGCCAACGCCGGAAGCAATACCTTGACATACATGGATCTGGACCCACAGTCCACATTCAAGAAGGTGCACATCAGGGACCTCCAGGTAACCAGCGGCGGAGTGCCAAGCTCGCAACCACCGCTATCTTCTGCACCAAACGCCCCGAATCCCCTTCCCACAGCGATTTGCGATCCAACGAACCCGACCAATCCCTACGCTTCGTGCTTCCCGCACAGCGTGACTGTGGGCCAAGCGGCAACCTTGCGTATTCTGGGCCAAGGGTTTCTGAGCGGAGGAGCGCCGACAGTCCGACTGGATGGCGATTCCACCGGAATAACCATCGGGAACTCAACAGATGGGGAGATCGACGTCACGATTGCGGCATCGCGGCTGACGAACGCCCACGATTTCGCACTCGACGTATTATCGGGAGCGGTGAATTCGAATACCAACGACCTCTACGCAGTGCAAGTCACGCCGCTGGCTGGTTGCGGCACCTCAACTCCACCCACGCCAGCGCAGCCCGAAGCCGTGGCGTATGACGATATCCTGAACGTCGCGGTGGTAACAAACTACGGTTGCAACAGCGTCTCCTTCATCAATATGGATTCCACAAACGCGCACAATTACGGGGTGCCTTATGGGACCGTGCTCGCCACCGTTACCGTGGGTGCGAATCCCCTGGGTGTGGCCGTCATCCCCCGTCTCGGCTACGCGGTGGTGGCAAATAACGCGGACAGTTCGGCCTCCATCGTTCAGTACGGCGGCAATCCGTTCAGCGCGAAGCAATTGTCGTTTGCGTCAGCAAACTGCACTACGTCCTCGGGAACGAGTGCCAGCACCAACATCTGCGTCGGTGTTGCACCGACAGGCGTGGCCATCGATCAGGATCGGGCACTGGCTTTGATTGCGAACACCGGTGGCAACAGTGTTTCCGCGATCGATTTGACACCTCTCCTGCTGGCGACGCCGGGAACTCCCCCAATGCAATTAATTGCGACCAGTGGTCCGCCAGCAGCCATCGCCATCGATCCGAACCGCGCGGTTGCGGTGGTGACCAATACGCAGAACACTGGGACGTCGAGTGTCAGCGGCGGGCTGGATGTGATCAGCCTTCTTACCACGCCTCCCTCGAAGAGCACCACTGCGTCGATCGGTAGCTTGACGGCGAATCCGACCGGCATCGTCTACGACCCCGCGGTCTCTCCAGCGCTGTTCTACGCGGCTTCGACGCAGCAAAATGCCATCTATTCGTTCAACCCCGACAGCGGCTCGGCATCGCAGATCCGTGTCGGCATCAATCCCTATTCCGTGGCCTACAACTATCAGACGGGAACACTTCTAAGCATCAACTCGACGTCCAACACCACCTCGGTGATCGACGCCGTGAACGCACCGGTATTCACGACCCGCGAGACGTTGGGAATCAGCAGCCAATCGCAATTCGCCGCGGCTATCGACAATTTTACGAATACAGCGGTTATCGCGGATCAGAACAATAATCGAGTGCTGATCCTCCCGCTGCCAAAGTAAGAGTTCGCTGAAGAAGCAAGCGCTGTTCGGCTCGGGAGACGGAGAGGCGCGATTGCGGGGAAATCGGCCAGTCGGCTATACTTAGCTGTTTGCGACTCGGCGGCAGGGCGGGTCTGTGAGGCAGCGCCGGACGGGCGCTTGGGCATCCTAAGGAATAATCGCTCAGCCGGTTGTCCTCAAGTTTCGAATGGCTCATCTGAAAAGTTCAACCGGGGCGCGTTTTCGAGAGTTCTGGGGCCCTTCCTTTCGCCGAATATCGGAATTGGATGGCGTACCCAAAGATCAACAAGGAGAAAACAGTGAATTCGAGAACTATGATTCGTGTGGTTGTCCTCAGCATGGCGTGCCTGCTCGGGACAGCAACCGTTCGGGCCCAGGCCACGGCGGGCTCCGCATCAGGCGGCAAGATCGGCGTAATCAATGTGCGGCAAGCCATCGTGACCACCGCGGAAGGGAAGCAAGCATCCGCGGAACTTCAGTCGCAGTTTTCTGCCCGCCAGAACGAACTGGAAGGCATGAACAAACAGATTACTGATCTTCGCAACCGCCTGGACGCGGGCAAAAACACACTCAGTGATGAAGAGAAGGGGCGGCTGACGCAGCAGGGCCAGCGCTTGACGCAGCAACTGGACCGCAAGCAAAACGAGTTACAGGAAGACCTGAACGCCGCGCAGGCGGAGGTAGTGGACCGCATTGGGCGGAAAATGATGGACGTGCTGGACCGCTACTCGCGAGAAAACTCTCTTGTCGCAGTGTTCGATTCCTCGTCGCAAAATTCACCGATTCTTTTTGCATCGTCCAACGTCGACATAACCCAGGACATCATCAAGCTGTACGACCAGCAATACCCGCTCAAGAGCGCCGCGGCCCCCGCAACTAAACCGGCGGCGACCACGCCCAAGCCGGCAACGCCACCTGCGTCCAAACCCTAAACTCGTGTTAGAAGCTATTTCAAAACCCTCCGTAAGGTGATCATGAAGCAAGCGATGTGAAAGAACTCACGATAGATGGTCATCGAGCGGTCGCAGCGCACCATCAGCCGCCGGAAGTTGCCCAGCCGTGCGAACGTGCGCTCGATCATCCAGCGCCGTTCTGTAGCGCCGCAAGGTTCGACCGTCTTGCATCGGCGTTTTGCGGCGACCCTTGCGAAACGGCGGTTGTAGTCGGCGATGAATCGGTGCAGGGCGGCGTTGGCGGAGTCGCTATCGGTGGCCTTAGGCAAGCGCAGTTCGCTGGTGAGGCGATCCTGCAGCACGCCCCAGAGGCGTTCGACGCGGCCCTTGGCCTGCGGACTGTTGGCGGGCGATGAAGGTGACGCCCAGTTGTTCGAGTGGGCGGCCGAACTGGGCGGGCTGGCGTTTACTGGCG
>JBAVHY010000147.1:0-4249 GCA_049686315.1 Candidatus Acidiferrum sp.
CGGGAATGCCGGTGGACTGGCCACCGGATTGGCGGGATCAGCCGGCGGCGCGAATGCTGCGGGGGCCCTCAGCCAGCTCGGCGGCTTGTTTGGCGGCAAAAAGAAGAAGCCGTAAGACATCCAGCGAACCATCTACAGAAAACAGGAAGGCAAGTCTGCTCGGCCCTCTTCGTTTTCCTTGCCTGATACGGTAAGTGCCTTCAAGTCACTTATCACCTAGCGGAGGCCGGCTGGCCGGACCCGCCAAGGTAGCCAAATGTCGAGTATCCGCGCAAAGTGCTGCGTTCAGGTCCACAAATCGATATACTTGCGAAATCCCCTTAGAGGGCTAAGTCGAGTTTCGTCCGCTCATTACGAACTAGGGCGCTGAAGAGCGAATGGAAGACCCTAAACTCAAGAAGGGTAGCCGCGAAGGTTTGGGCCCTGGCGGCCCACAGGGAGTTGGTGTGCCCGCCAAGGGCGACAGCTCCGCGAGCAATGCACCGTTTGAGCCTGCGGATGGCGCGACGATTTCCGATGCCCCAGTGACTCCGCCTCCACCGCCGCCCGCCAAGCCGACTACGCGGGGTGGACACCCTGACGCCACGATTTCCGATAGCCTGCCCTATACACCCACTTCGACGTTTGCCCGCCCGCTTTCCGGTATTTATATGAAGGAAGCGATCTTGCAACCCGGGGACGTTATCGGGGGGCGCTATGAAATCCTGCTTCTTCTCGGCGAAGGCGGAATGGGCGCCGTCTACAAGGCCTTGGACAGAGAAGTGGAACGCACGGTTGCCCTCAAATTGATCCGGCCGGAGTTGGCGTCAAATCCATCGATCCTGGCGCGGTTCAAACAGGAACTGCTCACAGCGCATCAGGTCACCCACAAAAACGTGGTCCGCATCTACGATCTTTCGGAAGCGGAGGGTGTGAAGTTCATCACCATGGAATATGTCGAGGGTCGCGATCTTCGGCGAATCCTCCTCGACAACGGCAAGCTTCCCCCCGAGAAAGCAGTCGAGATCATTCGCCAAGTGTGCCTGGCCCTGGACGCGGCTCACAGCGCCGGGGTCATCCACCGCGACCTGAAACCGCAGAACATCATGCAGGAAGCCAAGACGGGCCGCATCCTGGTGATGGACTTCGGGCTGGCTCGCACGATGCACGGTGATGGGATGACGCAAACGGGGGCGCTGCTGGGCACTATCGAGTACATGTCCCCGGAACAGTCCATGGGGAAAACGCTGGACCAGCGCTCGGATATTTTCGCGGTGGGTTTGATTTTCTATGAACTGCTGGTGGGCAAAACGCCGTACAGGGCGGACACGGCCATGGCCAGCCTGCTGAAACGCAACCAGGAACGCGCGATTCCCGCGGCAGAGTTGGACGCCAGTATCCCCAAGGCTCTGAGCGATATCGTCGCGAAGTGCCTGGAGCGCGACCTCGAGCATCGTTACCAGAACGCACAGGAAATTCTGCACGACCTGGATGCCTTTCAGGGTGCCCGGCCGACGCTGGCTTCGATTTCGCTTCCGGTTCCTGTTCCAGTTAAGCCGGCATTGCCGTGGAAATGGATCGGAATCGGGGCGCTGGTTGTAGTGGTCGTCGGTGGTGGATGGGCGCTTAAATCAGGCGTAATTCGTTCCGGCTCCCCCGGTAGTGTAACGGAAGTGAAAGGTCCGGAAGTATCGCTGGCAATTCTGCCTTTCCAGAACACCTCAGGCGACGCTTCGCTGGATCAATGGGGCGCGAACCTGGCGGATATGCTGACTACCGCTGTGGGACAATCCGCGCATCTCCGCATTGTCTCCCCAGACCGGCTGCATCAGGTGCTCACGGATCTGCACATCGCTCCGGGGACGCAGGTAGACCCCACAATCATTTCCAATGTCGCAAAGTTCAGTAATGCGGACACGGTCGTTTGGGGAAAGTACTTCAAGAACGGAGACAAGATTCACATCCAGGCCACATTGCGGGACCTGAAGCAGGGTCAGGACAAGCCCATCAACTTCGATGCGGCAAGCCAAAACGACATTTCCGCTCCCGTGAACCAGCTGGCGGATTTGATTCGGCAGAATCTGGCGGTTTCCTCTGACGTGCAGAAGGAATTGAAGGCTAGTTCCTTCCAACCAACCTCGAAATCCGCGAGGGCCTTGAGCGCCTACATCCAAGGAGAGCAATTACACCGTCAAGGGAAGAATCTCGAAGCGGTCAAATCGTTCCAAGCCGCGGTGCAGGAGGACCCGGAATTTGCGCTGGCGTACTCGCGCCTGGCGGAAACAAATTCCGCGCTTGGATATGACCCGCGGGCTGAACAGGCTTCGCGCAAAGCGCTGGAGCTGGATTCGCAACTCCCTCTGGCGGAGAAGTACTTGATCGAAGCGAATCACGCCCGGGTGATGAAGGACAACAAGAAAGCCCTGGAGGCCTATGAGAAACTCGCCGCAAGCCTTCCGGGAGACAATGACGTCCAGTTCACCCTCGGAAACCTCTACCTGGACACCAGCGATTTTGAAAAAGCGCGAGCCCAATTCACCAAAGTCCTCAAAAATGATCCCAAAAACCTGACGGCGCTGCTGCAGACCGGCTGGCTGGAAGTGCAGAGCGGCAAGCCTCAAGCCGGTCTCGATCCGCTCAATCGCGCCTTGAGCCTGGCTATTGAAGTCGACAATGAGGAACAAAAGGCCCAGGTCCTTCAGATTCTTGGGATCGCCTACGACGGGCTGAACAAATATGACGAGGCCCTGAGGAACGTGCAGCAGTCGCTGGAGATCAATCAGCGACTCGGGAATAAGGCTGCGGTGGCGAACAGCTATTCGGAAATTGGTGATATCCAATCGAATCTTGGAAAGCCGGATCTTGGGCTGGCAGCCTATAACGAGGCGCTCAAGCTTCGCCGCGAAATTGGCGCGAAGAAAGATGAAGCCAATACGCTTATCAGTATCGGCAGCCTGATGGAAGATCGGGGAGATTACGATAAAGCCCTTGGCCTGTACAAAGAGTCGCTGCGAACACAGCAGGATGTGGGAGACACGGCGCTTCAGGCGGAGTGCTTAAATAACATCGGAAGTACCTACCTTGCCAAAGGGCAAAGCGAGGATGCTCTCACCTATTACCAGCAAGCGCTTCAGTTGCGCGAGAAACTGAATAATCCTGTGGATACGGCCGATTCGTTGCACAACCTGGGTGAGGCATACACCAAAACTGCGCAGTATGATCAAGCCATGTCCTCATATATGCGCGCCCTCCAGTTACGCCGCACCGCGAATGACGCCCATAGCGCGGCGCTGGAATTGCATAGCATGGGCATGGTATTCCTGAATCAAGGGCGCTTCGGGGCCGCAGTCAGCAATCTGAATGATTCCGTGCAGGGCTTTCGCGAGGCCAGAGACCAGAGCCGCGTGATGGCTGCGGTGTTGATCGACTATGCGGATGCTTTGGCACGCGCGGGGCGCGGCGGCGAAGTGGGAAAAAACCTGGAAGAAGCACAAACGCTGGCTACGGCGTTGAAGAACGACAAGCTGATCGCGGATGTCCATAACGCGCAGGGCGACATTGCGTACTATCGCGGGGAGACCAAGACCGCCAAAGAGCAATACCAACAAGCGCTGCAAACAGCTTTGCGCGCTAAGGCGCCGGAAGCAGTGCTGGTCTCCAGGCTCAATCTCGCCCGCGTTGCCATCGCGGTGGGGCGCTCTTCCTCCGTGATCAGTGACTTGCGAGCCATCTCGCAGGGAGCGGAGCGCCAGGGTATGAAGTATCTGGCGCTGGTTAGCTCGGTGGATCTGGCAACCGCGATGGTTAACAGCAAGGACTATGCGCACGCGCGACAGGAATTGGACCAGGCGTTAAACACGAGCGAAAAACTTGGCGTGCGGCTGCAGACCGCTATCATTCATTATCAGCTCGGCAATCTTATGAAGCAAAATGGCGATGCAGCGGGTGCCGCCGGCCAATACCGACTCGCCTCCACGCTTCTGATTGAAATCAAGAAAGAGCAGGGTTCGGAGCACCTCCTGGAGCGCGCCGATCTGAAGCCCCTCTATGGCGAGGCAGCGCATGGAGCTGGAACCAAGTCCTAAGGCGGAATTCCTTTTCAACTTCAGATTTCAGACGGTTCCACTCAGCGCGGGCGCGTGGTAAGGCCGGCCTGTTTCCAGAGCTTCTCCCAATGCCAGACGCCAGGAGTCTTGTGAAGAACGCGGTAGCCGACCTGGTGAGCCAGCATCAAAATCTGACCGCGATGATGCGCCTCATGCGAGAACAT
>JBAVHY010000148.1:0-99197 GCA_049686315.1 Candidatus Acidiferrum sp.
GGAATCGCTAGTAATGGCGTATCAGATCGACGCCGTGAATACGTTCCCGGGCCTTGTACACACCGCCCGTCACATCACGAAAGTGAGCTGTACTAGAAGTCGCCACGCTAACCGCAAGGAGGCAGGCGCCCAAGGTATGACTCATGATTGGGGTGAAGTCGTAACAAGGTAGCCGTAGGAGAACCTGCGGCTGGATCACCTCCTTTCTAAATAGAAAGAAACCTACTGCGCTAAGGTGTGCGTGGGATGGTTTCAACGCGAAGTGCAGCTCTCACGGGCTTGCAGGTTCGCTAGACTCAAGTAACTCAAAGACCTTTCAGGCTCCAACCTGGAGGGCGGACAGATTCTGGTAGATCGATATCGGTTGAGCAAAGAGAAAATTCAATGGACGAGTGCCGCGGCTGATGCTGCGGCCCTTTTTGTTTTGGGAATTCGTCAGTGGCGACGAGCCTGACGAGCCTTCAGGTTCACTGGCTCCTAGAGCTGCTCGCGTTCTGAGGGAATTGTTAACTTTGTTAACGGTTCTCGCCAAGAGTGGCCTGTGCTACGCATATACCCGTGCCACACTCCGTTTCAGCTGGCTCCCGCCGAACAGACTGGGACAGACCATGCACCAAGCTTCTGTTACTGCCAAGATCGTCAAGATTTGTTTAATTGCCACTCTGTCGCTTCGACGATCGAGACTGTTGTTGCTGCCTTAACTACCGCTTGGATGCTCGTCCCATGGACCGGAGCGACTGAAGCCGTTCGAGCTGCTTCTTACGCACTACTCCACGGTGGAATAATCACGTCCGCATGTGCCGCCGCCTTGGCGCGGCTGAATCGTCACGACGCCGATTCCATAGAGGAGCACTGACTACGGGATCTCGTTCCTGAAGTGATGGATGAATCTTCCGCCTTATGGTAGCGGATACAACTGCACTTCTGGCATGGGGAAATCTTTGCGGTTGTCCGTCAGAAGAGCGCATTGTTCTTCGATCGCCACTGCGGCAATCAACGTGTCTGCCAGCCCGAGGGTCTTGCCGCGCTTGGACCAGGTATTTTTCAGTGCGCCCCCGAGACGCGCCGTTCGCTCGCTAATGCCTAAGCAGACTAAACCGCTCAGCAGCCTTTCGGTCACGGTTTCTTCGCCGGAACGCATGCCAGCGTACAACTCAGCGATATTCAGAACGGTTGTTGCGGGAGTGTGATGTGCCTCGACCAGAGTAGTCAAAAATTCCCGGCGTTTGTTGCGTTTTCGCAGCAGGTCGATCAGCACCGTGGTGTCCAGTAAGATCCTCACTTCGTCCGGCGCTTTCGAGAGGGGGCGCGGTTTCTATCGCTCTCCTTGCGCAATCGCCTCACCCATTTTGCTGAGCCTTCCCGCAACTCAGGATGGTCTGAATCCTTCCAAACCGCCTTGTCATCCTGTAAAAAGGCCAGCAGTTTGCGTCGGCGCAGGGCTTCCCGTGCCGTCTCTACCAGAAACGCGCTGCGTCCGCGACGCCCGGCGACGGCATCAATTTCGCGCGCCAAATCCTCGGGCAAGAGAACGTGGGCCCTTTTGTAGCGCACAATCACCTCCAACGCACACTGCTAATGTGCCATAGATATGTGCCTTATTCAAGCGGGCCCAACGGCAAAGCAGGGGCACGCGTTACACGCCGGGTTCCCGGCTTGATCCGCTAGTTCTCAGACACACGATTTGGAAAGCGCACGACGCCGGGGTCGTTTGAGTTTGCGCTTTCAGCGGAGGGCGAAGCGACTTTGGTGAGCAGGCTTGGCGAGACATTCCAGTGCTGGCCGGAATCGGTGACGACCGTGACTGTCTTTTTGTTGTAGCGGGTTAATGTTCCGAATAGCTCAGGGCTGCCGTCAGGATGGAATTTGACTCTTTCGCCGATGCGGAAATCGAGCATGGCGGAATGGGAGCGCATTTGGCTGAGGAATCTGAGCCGCGCAACAACCCTGTGATTCAAGTCGATGAGTTCTTGTTCAGAGAGGAGTCAATATCGATGTGGCGCATGGTGTTCTCCGCTGAGCAGGCGCCCATATTGTACAGGAATCCACAGTTGCAGCGCGATTTCAAGGCCACCTGGTCAACCATAAATATGGTAGAATATCTGTGTGCGTACAACTGTGGACATTCCCGATGCTCTTTACCGCGAGTTGAAATCCAAGGCGGCGCGCGAGAAGGTTACCGTCAAACAATTGATTCTTCGCGGCGTGGCGGGCGAATTACGTCCGCGACCCAATAAGCGCAAGCGCCGCATTTCGTTCCCCATTATTCGTTCAAAACGTCCCGGCACGCTTGAGATCGACAATGCCAAGATCTACGAGCTTATTTCTTTTCCTTGACGTCAATGTATGGCTGGCACTGAGCTATGAGCGCCACGTTCACCATGTGATCGCGACCCGCTGGTTTCGGACCTTGGAGAATGACGCTCACTTGTGCTTTTGCCGGCACACGCAGCTTGGTCTTCTGCGTCTTTTGACGACGGATGCGGTGATGGGCCCGGACCACGTTCTGTCGCAATCACAAGCGTGGAGCGCTTATGACCGCTGCCTCTCAGACGGTCGAACTTTGTTCCTCGATGAGCCAACGACAATTGAGCGGCGTTTTCGTTTTCTTTCTCAAGAGACACGTTCGTCGCCCAAGGATTGGGCGGATGCCTATTTGGCAGCATTCGCAGAAGAAGCAGGCTTGTGCCTCGTCACGTTCGATCAGGCTTTGCATAAGAAATCAACGGATGGGCTTCTGTTAGCCTGAGCTCAAAAGATAGCTTTTCAAGAATTCTTGTTTGGTATGAGGATGGCGGCGACTTGTTCGAGGTGGTTGATGTCGTGGCCAGCCATCATGCTGACGATGCGCTCAATGGACTCCTCACCGCGCTCGGCGTGCATGCCGTGGTGCTTCCACTGTTCTGGGGCCAGAGATTTGTAGAGAGCTAAATTCGTTTCACGCAAGACGCGGAACTGTTCGAGGGATTTGCGCGCATCGCGCTTGGCATAATGACCGGAGACGACCCAGGAGTCTTGATCGAATGCTTGGATGGGGGTGCCTGGTGCGCCGAGAATCGCACGAACCCTCCAACTGACGACGATTTCCGCGTCAGCGAGATGGGCGATGATTTCCGCGGGTGACCATTTCTCCGGCGCTGGACGCTTGCGCAACTTGGCTGGGGTCGCGCGCTTAATCAATTGCTGAAGTTTCTTCGCGGTCGCAGATTGCACTTTCAAGGGATTCTGACCGCCGAGTTTGCCCTGGATCCGCTGTATGTATTCCTGAATGGTTTCTTTCATTTGATCGCCCTTTGTTGCAGAGGTATAGCGCGAGCCAACAATTGTAATCAAAAAGGGGGATGAATTGAACTGTGGTGCGAATCAATCGGCCCAAGCGAGATAGCCGGGCACAATCAAATTGACTACTGGGACGATCATCAAGATGCCCCACCAGTTGGGTTTGTTGCGAGCTTCGGCGACGGCCATCCAAACCAGAATCGCAACGACAATGTTCACAATGGGGATAAGGAAGAGAATGAACCACCAAATCGGTTTTTTGGCGATATTCAGAAGCAGAATGATGTTCACGATGGGAATCCAAGCGAGCCAAGGATTTTCCGTGTTGGTCTTCTGTGCGATGGTCTGAATGGCCAGGGCAAAATAGACGTAGGCGGCCAGACAAGACAAGACGAAGACGAAAAGAAAGCCACCAAGGGCGGCCGTTGGAACGCGGTCGTGCTGGTAGAAAGCGCCGCTTGAGGGAGCAAAGATGGCCAGGAGCGCCAGGAGCCAGGTCAGCCGTAAAACTGCAGAGTGCAATACTTTCATTGGCTGTTCCTCCGTTAGGTGTCCTTAAGGTGCGCGAGATGATGGGGCGGAATATCGTCGACTTCCGACGCAGTGTCTAAGGAACATTGTTGATGACGGGAGCCCAACGAATTCCAATTTCCGTTTCGTGGGTGCGCTATGCGTTACCAGTGGTAGGCGTTCCACATATCGTCGATGAAGGAAGGTTGGGAAACTTCGCCGTCGAGCCAATTGACAGTTTGTTTCTGGCGTTCCCAAGTGGCGCTGTAATCGAAGCCGGACTGTGCCTTAATCTCCGCCACGGCTTGGGTGTCATCCTCCATCATCCAGCGATAGACGTAATCGAAGAATGCGGCGTGATTCCAGACGCTTTCGCTATGCAGGAGGTGCACTGCAAGGGCTTCGCCGACCCAGGAGACAGATGTGCAACAGCGGCGATAGGCCTCGCCTAATTGCTCGCCGGGCGGAGTCAGGATGGGCCAGTTCGCAGGTTGCAATTGCTCGTACGGCCCGTAGAGTCCGGCGCTCACCGGTGAGGAGTCAGCCGCATGCACACCGTAATGGCCGCCATAAATGACCGTGGCACCCTGCCAGGCTTGCGGGTAAGTCCCTGCGGGAGGCAGCTGATTAACGTAGAGAGTCTGCATGTCTTCGCCAAATTTGTCGGGGTAGGTGGTCGAGACGTTTTTCATGCCGGAGTCATCCAGAAGAATTCCCGCGAAGAGGATGGGCAATTTCCGGCCACTGCGGTGTCCGCCAAACGCCGGCCAGCCGTAACCCGCCTGCACACAACCGTAGAGATCGATACCGTACTGAACAAAATAGTTGGTGAGATTCACTTTCTGATCGGCCGGGAAGTTCAGCATGAGCAGGAGCGAGGCATAGGAATCGGCAAACGCAACGTGCTGGCCGTAGCTGGGCATGTAGTCGGCGGGCGCATCGAACAAGAAGGCGTTGGTGTCGATCCAGGGTCTGCGGTAGAGAGCCTCGTATGGCGCAAGCGTCGGCGTATTCGACGGATTTGGAGGGGCAAGAGAAGGGAGGAGGGTTCTCTGCAAGCTACCTGCGCGGTAGATGACCTGGATTCGGTCGCAATAAGACGGGCGGAAGGCATCCGCCGAGGGTGCCGACGCGAGAACGGTGAGAACAGACGCGGAAGCTACCGGGCTGGCACTCATGTCCGAAGCGCGCATAACTTCCGGGACAGAGTGGATGGTTGACAAGCTAATGGAGGAAACGAGGGCATCTCCCGGATTCAGTGTGATGGGCGGATAGGAACGCAAGGTAGCGTCAAACCACCAGGATTCGTCCGTTCCGTCGTTCAACCGGGAATCGAAACCGCTCTTGCCGTTACTGGTGGGCAGATTTTTGACGGAACCATTCAGATAGGGCGAAGACGCGGTGGGTTGCGGGCTGATGGCAGTGATAGTGACTGGTCCCACGACGTAATAATCCCCATTCACGAACTGGCCGACCGGGACAGGAGCGCTGAAGGTCCAGGTGATTCCGTCCTTGGTGAGGGAGGAGGCTGTGCCGGGAGGCGGGGCAGATGCTGTGACCGCGACCGATGCCTGTGCAGACTTGGTGGAGTCGGTGACGCTCGTGGCAGTGACCGCGAAGTTCCCGGCCGCGCTTCCTGCCACATACAAGCCCGTGGAAGAAATCGTGCCGCCCGTAGCGCTCCAAGTTACAGACGTGTTCGAGGAACCAGCTACCGTTGCGGAGAATTGCTGGGACGCTCCTTCGAGGAGGTTGGCAGACGTCGGGGTGACAGACACGGTTTCGGAGGAAGGTGGAGGCGGACCACCTGATGATTTGCTGGAACTCGCGCATCCACAAAAAGCTAAGATCAAGAAGAGCAGGGAAACCAGATCCAGGACCAGGCAGAGAAGTCTACTGGTGCGGGTGTTTGAACGGTGTCCAGAAGTGGCTGCGACTACAGGGTTCCGACGAAACATGATGGACCCCCTTGAAGGCTAACGAAACAAGTGGCGATGTTGAACTGTACCTTGGAACAGATTTGGCGCAGGGTGGCCGGAGTCCAAACACCGGGGCTCATTCCGCGTTCCGATAGCTGGAGTTGGCGGGAGTGTGACGCGGGAGTGTGACGCGTTGCAAGTCCCACTGTTTGGGAGTAGGCTCTCCCGAAAGCCTTGCCGCCCTCCCCGGCGGAACCGCCCTCACGGCAGGGCCAACGGTCTACGGAGCTGGAACGCGTGGCTCCGGAGAGGAAGTGCCTATGTCCGTTGCCGCTGCTCACAAACTTTTGTTCGGGCGACTGTACCACTCGGTGTGGAATGAACGGCGCCTGGAATACATCGAACAGGTGATCGCGGAGACTCACGCCTTGGTAGATCCATCGGTTACGGGGATGGGCGTGGGCCCTGCAGCCTATCGGCGCCAGGTGGAACGTATCCTGAAGGGGCTGCCCGACTTGACGTTCATTGTGGATGATACGATCAGCGAAAAAGACAAGCTGGTAGTGGCCTGGACGATAACAGGGACGCACAAAGGAGAGCTCCTTGGAGTGCCTCCCACGAACAAGAAGGTTGCCTTTAACGGAATTACGATCAATCAGATTGCGGGTGGAAAAATCCTGGAGTCCACGGTGATGTGGGACGCCCTGGGTTTGCTGAAACAGCTCGGGATTCAGATGCCGGTGCAATATGAAATGCTGGCCGCTTCAGCTGGGTGAGTTCCCGGGAGCTGCGATCATCCTGACCATGCAAGGACGTTGACCTTTTGGAACCAGCGCGCGCTTGATGGTTTGTCCCAAGCCACGCCCCACCCCAACAATGGGATGCAACTTCCTCCACCCATTCCGGGTTGCAGTTGGTACGGTCAGAGCTTATCCCTATCAATAGGAGAAGGATTTATGACAAGGACAAAAGTTTTGCTTGGTACGATTTTGAGCGCGGCATTGATTTGCGGCGGCGTCGCGATGGCGCAGAAACCAGAGCGGGATGTCAGCGGCAGGCGGCATCCAAACCTAGCGGCGGCGCAGCGTTTTTGCGACCAGGCGTTCAACAAAATCACGGAGGCGCAGCATGCCAACGAGTGGGACATGAATGGTCACGCAGCCAAAGCCAAGGAGCTGCTCGAGCAGGCGAATCACGAATTGAAACTCGCGGCGGAGGCGGCTAACAAGCACGAGAGGTAACTACGCAACAATTGCACGAAGAATTTTTGCCCTGGACCGCCGCCGACCGCTGTCCGGGGCTCTTGTTGGGTGGTGCCTCCTTGTGGTGAGCTTGACAGAGCTTTTGAGGGCCAACCCCACTGCGTTTTCGAAGTAGTGGCGGCGGGTTTGGGAGCGATTGGTGCAGGTTTTGTGCCTGCATCCTAAAGAAGCTCCCCGGCATCTATATTGCAAAACGCCGCTTCCTCGGCAAGAATATCTTGAGGCGTTGCTGTTCGTTGATCTGGGCACCTGGCTGGGAAATCAGAATGGAGAGGGAACGCAGGGACATGCAAGCGGCAGTGCATCCAACTATGCGCCGGCTATCCAAGCCGCTGGCATGCGCGCTGGCGCTTGTCGCGCTGCTCTTTCTCCTCCAGGTAATGCCCCACGGACATGCCAATGGGCAGGATGAAGCGGCGTGCCGGCTATGCCAAGCCGCCCACGTAAGCGTCACGCCAGCAATTTCGGGGACCATGCTGAGTGTCCCCCTGGTGCCTCTAGGTGAGATAACCGCGCCAAACGTTGGTGGTTCAACAAAAGATTTCTTCAGTCATTCGCCCTCTCGTGCACCTCCGGTTGCGGTCCTGATCTAAATCCAAATTATTCAATTGCTATTAGCGCTGGCCGTCCAATGGCCGCGCGACCGCCTTACTAGCGGACCTACCAACGCTCAACCGAATCGCTCCTTTCGGAGCTTGGAGGAAGAATGCTTTACAGTCTTCGAGGTCTTGTCATTCTGGGAATGTTTTTATTTCTATTTGTATTTGCCGGGTCGGCGCAGTTGGGCAATTCAGGATCGATTATAGGTGTGGTGAAAGATCCCTCCGGGGCCACGGTGGCCAACGCCAAGGTAGAAATCTCGTATGCAGTGAGCGGTTTTCACCGGGAGATGACCACGGGAAGCGACGGAAGCTTCAAGTTCACAAACGTCCCATTC
The DNA here is from genome assembly GCA_049686315.1 of Candidatus Acidiferrum sp. Taxonomy (GTDB): domain Bacteria; phylum Acidobacteriota; class Terriglobia; order Acidiferrales; family UBA7541; genus Acidiferrum. The sequence continues at coordinate 7,908 of JBAVHY010000148.1, forward strand.
AATACCTATCATTTGGAGGTGACGGCACGGGGCTTCTCGAACCAGGCACAGGACGTAGACGTGCGCTCGATGGTTCCCACGACGATACAAGTCAGCTTGGAGATCGGGACGGCAATACAGACGGTGAACGTTGAAGCGAAGGACCTGGTGGAAAATGAATCCACCTTTCACACCGACATAGACCGAGGCTTATTCGAGCGGCTCCCACTAGAGAGCGCATCGTCATCGGTGAGTTCGCTGGTGACGCTGGCGTCACCGGGAGCGGTCGCCGATTCCAACGGTCTGGTTCACGCGATTGGCGATCATGCAGAGAGCTCCTTTTCGGTAGATGGTCAGCCGATTACCGATCAGACCAGCAAGGTTTTTTCAAACCAAATTCCCGTTGATTCCATTCAATCACTGGAAGTAATCTCCGGCGCTCCGCCTGCCGAATTTGGCGACAAGACCAGCTTGGTTATCAAGGTAACCACGCGTTCCGGCCTAGGCCAGACAAAGCCAGTGGGAACCGTGAGAGCCTCTTACGGGAGTTTCGGAACCGTGAACGGGGGCTTCGACGTGGCGTTTGGTGGCCCAAAGTGGGGCAATTTTATCGCGGCGAACGGCCTGAACACAGGCCGTTTTCTTGACCCGCCCGAATTCCAAGTGATCCATGCCAAGGGCAACGAGCAGAACGTGTTCGACCGCGTGGACTGGCAGCTTACAAGCGCGGACTCTTTGCACCTGAATGCCGGGTATACGCGTTCCTGGTTCCAGGATCCGAACTCATTCGATGCGATGGCTTCCGGCCAGGATCAGCGCGCCCAGATCAAGACCTACAACATCGCGCCTACATGGACCCACCTATTCAGCACGAGCACGTTGCTGACCGTCGGTTTCTTCGCACGGCATGACCAGTTCAACTACTATCCAAGCGCGGACCCTTTTGCAGACGTTTCTCAGACCGCCACGCAGGAACGTAAGCTGACCAATCTGGGCCTTCGCAGCGATTTGTCCTACGTCAAGGGAATCCACAACGTGAAAATGGGAGCAACCTTCGAGCACACCCTCTTAACGGAGGACTTTAGCTTGGGACTAACAGACCCGACGATTAATTCCCCGTGCCTAATGGCAAACGCCGCCGGGGACTTGGTCGGATCCGGAGACACCACGCTCACGGACCCAATTCAGTGCAGCGCAGCGGGGCTTCAGCCGAACGATGGCACTGTAGTCAACGCGGCTGTTCAGCCCTTCATTCCGATCCTGGGCTGTATCGACCTGACCAGAGCCACACCTTCAGCGAACGACGGCTGCCCGACTCCGCAAAGCGTGCTCTTCAGTTTCCACGGTACGGGCGACGTTCGAGAGATCGCGCTCTACTTGCAGGACACCATTACCAAAGGCAATTGGTCCTTCAACATGGGTGTGCGCGGCGATTTATATCGGGGCCTCACCAAAGAGTCACAAATCGAGCCACGTGCCGGCATCTCCTACAACATTAAGCCAAGCAACACGGTTCTCCGGGTCTCCTACGCTCGCATCCTTGAGACTCCCTTCAACGAGAATCTAGTTGTTGCCAGCGTAACGGGCAATCCTTACTTGGACGCTATCTTTGGCGGGTCGTCGGGGGCAATTCGCGCCGGGCAGCGCAACGAATTCCATGCGGGCTTGCAGCAGGCGTTCGGGAGATACCTCGTAGTGGATGGGGACTACCTGTGGAAGTACACGCACAACGCATATGACTTCAGCGACCTGCTGAATACGCCGATCTTCTTCCCAATTGGATGGCATAACTCGAAGATCAGTGGTTTCAACGCGCGCGTCAGCGTGCCCAACTTCCATGGCTTCACGGTTTTGACGGTCATGGGCCATGCTGCTGCTCGCTACTTTCAACCCCAGGTCGGAGGGCTAGGCACCAGCGATGGACCAGTTTTCCGCATCGATCACGACCAGAACTTTCAACAGACCACGCACGTGCAATACCAACCGCGGAAACGCGCCCCATGGTTGGCGTTCAATTGGCGCTATGACAGTGGCCTCGTGGCTGGCGCTGTTCCCTTCGCAACGGACACCACCACGCCGGTGGACCTCACGGGTCTTAGCGCCGACCAGCAGATGCAGGCCGGGCTATTCTGCGGAAGCGTTTTCCCGACGTTAAGCACTCCGTTGGTCACATGCGCCCCCTCTCAGTATGGGTCCACTCGGCTCAAGATACCAGCGCCGGGAACGGAGAGCGACGATCACAATCCACCCCGCGTAGCTCCACGCCACTTGTTTGACATCAGCGCGGGCGATGATGACCTCTTGCGCGGTGACCGCTACAAGTGGAGTTTGCGCTTTACGGTGATCAACCTCACCAACAAAACCGCGCTGTACAATTTCTTGTCCACGTTCAGCGGCACGCACTTTGTGTCGCCGCGAACGTACACAGCCGAACTCGGCTTCCACTTCTGATTCCGAAGACTCCGAGGCTTTCTTTGACGAAGCCCCACGCGCCATTCACAGTGCGTGGGGCATTTTTTGTGGAAGCCACCACTGTTTCGGTATTTGTGTATAGAATCATGTTCATTATGTCTACGGCATCGGGAAATTCTTCAAGCAACAAGTTGCGCATCGGCGTTGACCTTGGCGGCACGAAAATTGCGTTCGTTGCCCTGGAGCGCGACGGCCGGGAACTGCACCGGCACCGCGTGCCAACGCCCCGAGGGGATTACGAAGCGACGATTCGCGCCATCAAGGAAGGCGTGGAGCAAATCGAAGCGGAGTTGCACCGCAGTGCCTCCGTCGGCGTTGGCATTCCGGGGACGATATCGGGAATGACTCACACGGTCAAAAACGCAAACTCCACTTGGATGAATGGGAGACCGTTCGATCGCGACTTGAGCGCGGCGCTGAATCGGGAAGTGCGTTGCGCCAATGACGCCAACTGCCTGGCGGTATCGGAGGCCACGGACGGCGCGGGAGCGGGCAAGCGCGTGGTGTTTGCGGTCATCCTCGGCACCGGATGCGGCGGCGGCCTTGCGATCGAGGGCCGCGTGCACAATGGGAGGAACGGCGTTGCTGGCGAGTGGGGTCACACAACTTTGCCTTGGATGCGCCCGGACGAATATCCGGGGCCCGATTGCTACTGTGGGTACAAAGGCTGCATCGAAACCTGGATCTCGGGGACGGGCCTGGAGGCGGATTACGAGCGGGCCACAAAAGCAAAGTTGAAGGGGAAGGAAATCATTGCGCGGTGCGAAGCGGGAGAGGCCGCAGCGGTGGCGAGTCTGAAGCGATACGAGGACCGCTTAACACGCAGCCTGGCGCAGATGGTGAACATCTTGGACCCCGATATTATCGTGATCGGCGGAGGAGTATCGCAGGTGCCGCGCCTGTACCAGGATGTGCCGCAGCGGTTGAAGGAATACGTGTTTGGACGCGAGGCGGACACGCCGGTGATGGTCGCGAAGCATGGCGATGCCAGCGGCGTGCGCGGGGCCGCGTGGTTGTGGCCGTTGGAGTGAAACTGCGCGTTATACGTCTCAAGTGACACGGAAGACCTAGCCTGTTTCCAAACCTTCGACGCTGCGGCTGTAGGCGAGAGCCGCGCGCGCCGCGGGAACGGGTTCGAATCCCCTGAAGAATGGGGCGAATCGGGGCATCGATTCGGTGAGAATCGTGGGGCTGACAACGTTGATTCGGAGCTCGCGAGGCAATTCTATGGACGCGGCGCGGACGAAGGATTCCAGGGCGCCATTGACCATGCTGGCGGAAGAACCCGCGGCAATGGGACGCTCCGATAGGATGCCGGAGGTCAGGGTGATCGAACCGCGATCGCGCAAGACGTTGCGAGCGGCAAGGACCAAATTCACCTGGCCCAAAAGTTTGCTGGCCAGTCCGAGAGTGTAAGCGGATTCGCCAAACGAAGCGGGCTGAATCTCCGCGAGCGGCGGAAAAGCGACTTCGCCGGCTGCGCTAACAACCGCGTCCAACTGGCCCGCCTTTTCCAGTCCTTTGCAGATGCTCGCGGGATCGGCGAGATCCAAAATGATATCGGCATTCTTGCGGCCGGCTGAGATGATTTTGTGTCGCGCGCCAAGTTCCGTGGCAATGGAGCGGCCCAGAGTGCCATTGTAGCCGACCAGCAAGATACGGAGGACATTGCTCATCTGCGAATTCCCCTTTGGGCGAACTTCTTTAGGATGCACGAAAGAGGAGGGAGTGACAAAAAGAAAACGCCCTCAGTGCATGACCGAGGGCGTTTGCGGAAGTTGAAAAAGCTAAGCAGCTGCGCGGGTGCGCAAGAGCGTGAATGCGGCAAGCGCTAGAATGCCACAAAACAAAAGACCCAGCGTGCCTGGTTCCGGAGTTTGCACGAGGAACTCCTGCACTTGTGTTTGGGTAGGATCGTTGAGGCCGACATTGGTTATGATTTCGAAATTACTGGCGTTTACCGAGCCGTAGTTTTTCGGATTGAGGGCCCCGGCCGAGGTCAACCAAGTTCCCGTGTCCGTGTAACCCGCAGCCGGATCCGTGAGATCCCAGATCGCGTGCTGCAGACTGACCCACTGGTTTTGGTTGCTAGAGTTGAACTGATTGGTGAGCCACGCTACTTCCTCGTAGAGGACGGTGGCATTATCTGGAGTCATTGTGCTGCCGAAACGCGTGTTATTGAAGTTGCCGATGGCAATTGCGGCACCTAGATTTGTGACGTTGGCGGTCCACGACTGGTTGAAGCCGACTTCGTGAAGCACGTCGTCACAGAACAACGTCACCGTTTGGCTACCGCTTGCCGTGGTCATTGTTCCTGTGTAGGGGCTAACGTAATACTGGCCGTCGTTTACGCCATTCACACCGGTGAAAAGCATATTCACCGTGCCGCTGTCGGCACGTGCAAATGGCGCTAGAAAGAATGCCAGCAGGATGAACCTTGCAAGTTTCATTCGTTTCTCCAAACTACTATTGGGCGGGGGTGCGGAGGCCCTGCTGCTGGAAAACGGTGCAAGCGATATGCCAGTTGGAGCCAAAAACGAGCGATGAAAACAAAGGGGTTAGGGGCGAGAAAAGGGCCGGGCGTACTGGACGGCCAACTCCTTTTCCCACCTATGCCAAGTTCTTTCTAAATTGTTTCCATGGAGCGGGTTAGGGATACTGGACCGGAAGTTCCGGTACTGCCCGTCAGGTCCGAGGCCGCGTAAGCCTGCGTACAGAGAGAGAACTCTCGCAAAACAAAGGACCCTGATCCCTTTAGGAATCAGAGCCCTGAGATGCGAAGAATAATAGTAAGGATTGCCGAGTGGGGGGCCAAAGGATTAGTCGTGCGCACCAGCCGCTTTGGTCATTTGCGCCATCCATTCTTTCGAGCGGCGCTCCATTTCCGCAGGTGCAACGTCCTCGACGTGTTGAGCAAGACCCCATTGGTGTCCAAAGGGATCGCGGATCTTTCCGTAGCGGTCTCCCCAGAACTGATTTTGCAGGGGCATTTCCACTTTTGAGCCGGCTTTAACAGCGCGGTCAAAGAGAGCATCGACATTGTCGGTATAGACGAAGAGGCTGTTAGAAGTGATCGGATTCGGCCCGGGCGCGCTGGCCATGCCCGGAAATTCATCGCCGAGCATGAGGCGCGAGTCACCAATCTGGAGTTCGGCGTGGCCGATGCCACCTCCCGGACCCGCCATGCGCATGATTTCCTTGGCGTGGAAAACTTCCTTGTAGAATTCGATGGCGCGGGCGGCACCCTTGCAAACGATCGCTGGTGTTATGGAATGGTACCCCTCGGGAACGGCACGGACAGCGGACATAAATCCTCCTTAACGAGAGTGGACTTCGCGCAGTGGGTAGAGGGACCGGGGGGGAATAAACACAGCGCTGCGCGCGGACTATCTTGATACGCCCGTGATAGACCCAAGTCAAGAGGGAATTCGGTTGGACGAAACCGGGAGTGCTCGCTGAGGTGTTTATTTCTAACGGCGTTTGAGAGCCTCGAGTTCTTCGAGTGTGCGCGGCCAGTCCGATCCCAGCAGCCGGGACAAACCGCGATCCGCAAGAACTTTTCCGCCAGTTTGGCAGCGAGCACAATAGTTCGTTTCGTTGTCCGCATAGCGAATTCGCTGAATCTTTTCTCCGCACCTCGGACAGGGCTTTCCATAGCGTCCGTGAACCGCCATGCCCTCGCGAAACGCAGTTACCTTTTCCGGAAAGACAGCCTGCGCCTCTTCGCTCAACCGGTCTATCCAGTATTGGAGCGTGTGGCGCGCCGAGGCGAACAGCCTTTCCCACTCGTGCGTTTCCAGCTTGTGCGTGAGAGTGATGGGCGACAGTTGCGCCGCGTGCAAGATCTCATCGGAATACGCATTGCCGATTCCACTAACGACGCGGGGGTCGGTGAGAGCCCTCTTCAGCGTGCGATTTTCAGCGGTCAGGGCTGCGCGAAAAGAGTTGAGATCGCACGTTAAGATCTCGATTCCTCCAGGGTCGACGGAGTTCAAGCCTTCCTCGCCAGAGAGGACGTGCAACGATGCGCGGTGCTTTACTCCGGCTTCGGTGAGTACGAGAGAGCCGGTGAGGAAATCGAAGGCGGCCAGCGACTGGCGGCCTGCCAGTTTTGCGTGTGGCGGCCGCCAGTGTAACCGGCCGGCGATCATCAAGTGAAGAACCAGCCAGAGATCGCCCTCCATTCCAATCGCGATTCGCTTGCCAATTCGCCGTAGCTCACGCACGACGCGGCCCTCGGCATCCGCGAGCGGGGGCGCCGCTGTTCGAAGCAGAAAAGGGCTTGCCACTCGCACCCGCTGGAGGGGCTGCGCGATGATGCGCGTTTCGAGCACACTAATATAGGCGGCGATATCCGGTAGTTCCGGCATGCCTATCAGCTTGCAGGCGGCGCTCGGGCTTTTGCAACCCTCTCCCTCAGCGGAGAACAGTTGCGGCCTAAGATTTCCCTGTTATGTAGCTAACGAGTTCGTGTGAGAATTTCCGTTGCGGTCAGGGTGCATTTTGCATCCGACAGGTGCAGGGAAGCGCGAATTCCGCGAACACGGGGGTGAAACATGCGCTATGAATTCCTGGTGGAGACGTATGCGACCGAACGGGTGAAGGTAGTGAGCGTGTGGAGCGAATTTCGAAACGAGGAATTGGAGTTTCGCCCGCGTGCGGATGACCCACGCGGACGGAGCGCGCGGGAGCAAATGATTCACCAGTGCGTAAGCGAGGATTTGTGGTTCCGTAACATGCTGAAGATCGATGTGGGCGCGCCACCCTTGCCAAAAGAAGAGACGCGGGCCGAGTTTATCCGGCGCTATGCGGAAGACAGTGGAAGGCGCCTGGGGGTATTGAAAACGAAAAACGAGGATTGGTGGGAGAGCGAGACAGACTTCTTTGATGTGAAACGATCCATGGCTTGGGTGATGACACGGCGCATTGCGCATACCGCGCACCACCGGGGACAACAGATGGCGATGCTGCGCATGCTGGGGCGTGACCTGCACAGTAACTATGGGCCCACGGCCGATACCGGGGGATTAATGCAGAATCATGCGCCGACCATCTATGCCTACGACGGCCTGGAGAGCCTGCTTCGCGATCTAGAGAAAGGAGAAGGGAAAAGCAGGCTCCCCGGAAGCGGAGGAAAGCCGGTGACGGAGAGGCCATCTCGAGGTTAAAGCACGATGTGCCTGGCTATGTGAATGGCGGCGTGAAGAAGATCAATGGCAAAGGCGACTGGGTAGAATTGAAAGAGGGCAGAGGTAGGCCATGAAGATGCCAGTCCTTTGCGTTGTTCGAGAGTCGAAATCACTGCAATAGCCTAAATCTCTGCAAGCCACTCCAGTGGAACCTTGCCCTCTTCCGGTGCATCCAAGAACGGAGTAACCAGACAAAATTGCATTGGGGGATTGGATGAAGATTTCCGCGAGATTTGGAGTGACGGTGTTGAGCGGCGCGTTGCTGGCCGCAGTTCCGGCAGTTTCCCAAGTGACGCGTGGAAAGAAACCGCGACTTCCCGCGCCATTCGAAACACGTTCTGCCGGGAATGGGCCGGAAAAGGCCAAGCCGGAGGAGGGATTTCTGCCTACGGTACCAGCAGGATTTCACGTGAACGTATTCGCAAAAGGTTTCGCAAGGCCGCGGCTCCTTACCGTGGGGCCCAACGGAGACATTTTTGTGGCGGACATGGGTGCGGGACAGGTGCTGGTGCTGCGCGACCCGCAACACACCGGCGGGGCACAGCAAAGGGAAGTGTTTGCGGAAAAATTGAACCGGCCGTTTGGAATTGCGTTCCACGAGGACTACGTGTATGTAGGGAACACGAACGAAGTGGTGCGCTTTCGTTACGACTCGCACACGTCAAAGCGGCTCGGCGAAGCGGAGCATCTCCTGGATCTTCCAGGAGGCGGGCATGATACGCGGACGCTGGCCATTAGTGCCGATGGCAAGAAGTTGCTCGTGAGCGTGGGGTCAGCGTCAAACATTGACATTGAGAAAGACAAGCGCCGCGCCGCGGTCACTATCTGTGATCTTGATGGAAAGAACCCGCGGCTCTACGCAACTGGCCTGCGAAATCCCGTGGGACTTGCGATCGAACCGGTGACGGGCGCTGTTTGGGTAACGGTAAACGAGCGGGATGAGCTGGGAGATGATCTGCCGCCGGACTATTTCACTTCCATCCAGGATGGTGGATTTTACGGCTGGCCCTACAGTTACATTGGCAACAACGTGGATCCGCGGGTTAAACCGCAAAAGCCGGAATTGGTTGCCAAAGCGATCATCCCGGACGTTTTGCTGGGAGCGCACGTGGCGCCGTTGCAGTTTGCGTTTTACACCGGGAAGCAGTTTCCGGAGGCGTATCGCGGTGGAGCGTTCATCGCGGAACACGGGTCGTGGAATCGTGCCACACGCAACGGTTATCAGGTGGCATTCGTGGGGTTTAAGAATGGGCAGGCTGAGGCAGATCCAGTTCCGTTCCTAACAGGCTTGGTGCCCGATCCTAAGGGACAGAACGTAAATGGAAGACCCGTGGGAGTCGCTGTGGCGCCGGACGGATCGCTACTGGTAAGTGATGACGGCGCGTGTGTCATCTACAGGGTCAGCTACGGGCAGTAAGCGAACTGAGAGCAGCGGAAGAGGGAATCGGCCGCGCGGGAATTGAAGACCGGCCGTTTCTTTGAGTGCTATCAATTTACGATCAAGGTCAACAGAATCGGAGGTAGCTGGATCGCTTTGCTGGAACCTGCGGCGGTGACCGTCACGGCGACCGTGATGGGATAAGTGGCCGCAGGGGTGCGGAATTTGAAGGCGGCGCTGCCAACGGAACTGTTGGAATAGCCAGAAGCTGTGGCCAGGGCCTGAACGGTAGCCGCAGAGTTCAGGGAGAAGGAACCGGAGTAAACCGCCGAAGCAGATGTTGGGGTTGAGCCGTGCGTTGTGTAGTAGATGGTGGAACCAGCGGTGGTATCGCTGATCGAAACAGTCTGAGGCGCGCTGAATGTGCCGCCACTGGATTGAATCGCGGGCATGGCGGCACTTTGGGGATGAGGTGGGTCTGGCGCGGGGCCACCACCACCACTACCTCCTCGTCCCCCGCCGCTACAGCCTATCCCTGAAAAGATCAAGAGAATCGGGAAGAAGCCGTGTTGATTGGGATCCGCCGCCGCGCCAACCAAGGATCCGTTGATGGGAATCGATTGGCTGGAGGCGGCCACGAGGGAGGGAGTAATTGGGTCAATGCGGAAGGAATCAAGAGTGAGAGGGCGAGGAGGCGGCGGTTGGGCAAAGTCGACCTTCAGAAGGTAGACGTACTGGCCGGTGCTTTCGGCCACGACGAGCATGCCGATCTGGTTGGTGGAAACGGAGGCAGAGTACGGCGAGGCGGGGGTCTCCGCGACGATGCCCGTGGTGGAGTCCAGAGTGAACATGGCCAGACCTTCCCCACAAACGCCAAAAAGAAAATGGCCCGTTGGATCGATCGTCGAGGATAACACGGGTCTTTAAAGGTAACGGCCGTATTCGAAACTAAGGATAGAGCGCCGGTGGATGCATTACGAAGCAGTGTGACGAAGCCGGAAGATTTGGAGTTGCCGTCGTAGGTTCCGGCGAAGAGGAACGGTTGCGTCGTTTGAGCGTTGGCGGTTGCTAGGCCGAGGAGTGGGAAGAACAGGAGAACAAGAAAGAGAATTGAAGCAGCGTGGCCCCCTGGGCAAACAGAAGAGCGCGAGATCATGAGCAAGTCCCTTGGCAGAACGGAGTTCAGCGCTGTAGAGATGAGAGGGAAACCAGAGAAAACGATAACGCTATATGAAGAAGTAGTTAATATAGAAATTAATAAGAACAGATTTATTCGAGGGGCCCCGTTCCAATTTGGAACAGGGCCGGGGGAATTGCTGTGCCGCGAGCCCATATGAATGTGTGTTAATGTGAGCGAGCTTGCTATTCGGATAACTTAAGGACGCTTATGCAACCCTTCAAGCTCGAGTTGGAAAAACAATCGTCAAGCAACGAAAGCGTCACGATTTATAAAGCGACGGGAAAGCTCAGCCTGGAGACGGTCAGCGAATTCATCCAGAAACTGCGGCCCGAACCGGCAATGCACGTGGTGCTGGATCTGAGCGGGGTCAGTTTTCTGGATTCGGCGGGGGTTGGCTCGCTGGTGTCGTTGTTTGTGACTCGGCGGAAGCTGGGGAAGACGTTTGCCCTGGCGGCGCTGACAGCACAGGGCACGGCTGTAGTGACCGTGGCGGGCCTGCAAAAGCTGCTGCCGATTCATAAGACAGTCGAAGAAGCCGTGGTCAACGAGTACTAAAGCTTTAAGGTTGAGAGAAGCTCAGTGCGGCGCCCAGTTGGGATGAGCAGTAAAAAGGCCGTCGACGAAGCCGATATGGTAGGAGAGGAACAGGCCGAAGCCGAGACTGAGCAGTCCCGAGCCCATGATCAGGCTGCGGTTTAGCCAGCCAAAGCGAGTTCCTGCGTAGGAAAAGGGCAGCGCCAAGGCTGCCGTGATCAGCATCATGCCCGCGATAGTGCCAAGTCCAAAAATCAGAAGATAGAAGACGCCCCAGCGCGGCTCACGAATGGTGCTGAGAACGAGCAACGCCACCGCGGCGGAACCGGCCAAGCCGTGGACAATGCCGATCAAGAGCGGCCGCAACGAGTGAAACAATCCCAAGGGTTTTAGTGGATTGCTCAGCCATTTAGGCGCAGGGAGCGAATCGCCGTGGTGTTCCTTGGCGGGGGCGTGGGAATGCCAATGGTAGTGGACGTGGGAATCGTGCTCGTGGAGGTGGGCGTGTTCCCCGGCGACATGGGGATGCGCGGGGGAGAATTTTTCGCTGAGCCACTCGGAGATGCCGGAGAGGTTCAGAATGCCGAGGAGAATAAGCATCAGGCCGACGGCAAATTCCATGGTGAGGCCGACGCGCGGCGGAATCACGAGGTTGAACAGGATGATGGCGGCGCCGACGAGAACGATGGTGATGGTGTGGCCCAGTCCCCAAAGAGCGCCGATAAGCGCGGCTTTCGAGAGCGAACGCTCGCGGCTCACGATGGTGGAGACGGCGATGACGTGGTCAGGGTCCGTGGCATGGCGCATGCCGAGGAAGAAGCCGATGGCGAGAATGGCGAATCCGCTGATCATAGGGAGCCGACGCCTGGGCGCCCGCTAATTACAGAATAAGCGAGAAGGTGGGTTTGGCGCGAGTTTTTCCGCGCTCGGCCACGAGCTGGCTCCTGGTGCCTGCTTCCATTGACGCACGTTCGCTCCAGTGCCCACTTGTCCGGGAACGCAATCAGGACTTAGGCAACATTGCCGACGAACTCGTCCGGGGCTGAGGTATCGTTTCAGGCACTTCGCCATAGTCTGCGGTGTCGAAACAGATAAAGCTTTAGATATGGCATGCGACTGAAACTAAAGTACGCACTACCCTAGCGCAGGTGGCGCTGGCCGTCGGGCTGCTCACCTGGTCCTATCTGTGGTACAGGGCGCAAGGAAGGAACGACATGCCCGGCACAGCTCCAGCCTTCACTTTTTTGGTGTCCATTAACGCCCCCGTGGCTCTGCTGCGAGCTTTCTTATATCGTCATCTGCCTGGTTACTGGGACGACGTGACGTTCATTCTAGCAATCGGTCTGTTTTGGCATTGGATTGCACTTAATATTCTTCGCTGGAGGGAGCGAAGGTCGCTTGTCATATTTGCATGGTCGCCCCTCCGACTGTTTGCAGACTTCTTGATGATTGCCGATGGTGCATTTCTGGGATGGTTCTACATCGTTCACGGATTCGGATTTCTCACCTGGTGGTGGTTTGTTCCTTGCTCGGCCTTCTATTGGGCTTGGTGTCTCGCGTTGATTGTTTTCTTCAGCCGCGACTTCATTAGTTGCGTTTTCCGACAGACTCATCGAACATCAAACGCAGTCCAAGGTTGAGTCGGAACTGTCCACTTGGCCGTGTGCGATGTCGGAAAAGTTGATCCTAGTACCGAATCGCACGGCTTATGCGCTAATAAGCTCGCATTCAGATTACTGTGCCGGAGATCGTGGGTTAGCGGATGACGTGGATACGAACGCCCAGTTTCAATTTTTTCCAGGACTCTTCGGCTGTGTACACAGGGGCGTTCAGAGTTAGCCCTAGCGCCAGACAGGCGCGGTCTCCGAGTGACAAGCCAAGGGGACGGGTTTGGGCAACGAGAGTGCCGGCGAGTTTGGCCTGCTCGGGAGTGAATGGCACAGCTTCACGAACCGGGGTTAGCGTGGCTTCCCATGCCTCGTCGGGGCTGAGGCCGTGTTCCACAAGCTTGCCCTGCACTTCGGCCAGATTGACGGTGCTGCTGGCTGCGATACTCAGCAACTCGGGCGTCAGCTCGTCCGCACCCCGCTCCTGATTGAGGATTGCGAGCAAGGCGGAGGCGTCCAGCACGATCCTATTCATTTCGCGCAGCTTCGCGGCGTTCGGCAATCAATTCGTCGACCAAAGGCCTGCCCGGCTTCACGTGTTTGCGGACCAGGCGCTGGGCCTGCTGAACACGGCGCTTCAAGGTGGTGATGCGCAATTCGTCGTCCTCGATTCGCAAAACCACTTCGTCCCCGGCGTTGATGCCCAACGCCTTGCGAAAAGACGCGGGAATCACTACGCGGCCATTTTCATTTACACGCGCGCGGGTTTCCGTATCCATGTCATAGGTCTCCGCTGTGACCCCATTCTACTATATGTCATCTACAATAGAAAATGACATATTTTGCAAACTACTCGGACTTGAGGAGTCGCATGAATTCGGCGGCGGCGTGGGGCAGGCGGGCGCCACGGCGGGAAACGATGTACAGGTGGCGGGGCATGCTGAGCTGGCGAATTTTGATTTCCTTCAGCCAGCCGTGTTCGACCTCCCAATTGACGCACATGCGGGGCACAATCGCCACGCCCATACCCATTTGCACAAAGCGCTTGATGCTCTCGATGGTGGGCATTTCAATGGGCATGTTGAGGGCTGTGCGGTGGCGCGCGAAGAGTTCAATAACGCGGCGGCGGAAGGGAGATTCCACGATGTGGGCGATAAAGTTCTCCTTGCCGAGTTCTTCAACGTCCACTTCACGGCGCTTGGCCAAGTGATGTTTCGGTGGCACGACGAAGGTGAGTTCGTCTTTCAGGATCTCGGTGGCGAGGAGTTGCGCGTCGCGCGGAACGAAGGAAACCGCGCCGAGATCGAGGCGGTAGTTCACTACTTCGTGGGGGATGTCCCGGGAGAACATGCGGTGCAGGCGCACCTGCACACCGGGGTGGGCTTCGCGGTACTTTGCCAACGCAGGCAGAAGCGCATGGATGGAGCTTTCATTGACCCCCAGGGCAAGTTCGCCGCGCTTGAGACCTTCGAGTTCCATCAGCCCCTTTTTCACTTCGTCGCGGAGATTCAGGAGGCGCTCGGCGTACTCGCGGAGGAGCGTGCCTGCATCGGTGAGGCGGACCGGTCGAGCGCCGCGGACAAACAGGGGTTGGCCCAGGGAATCCTCGAGCTTGCGGATGGCCAGGCTGACAGCAGGCTGAGTGCGGTACAGCCGCTCGGCCGCCCGGGAAAAGCTACCTTCCTTGGCAACCGTGAGAAAAACCTGCAATTCCGCAAGATCCATAGGGAAATCCTCGATTCGGCGGCCGGGAGGGCCTGAAAAGCACCCAAAACCCCTTACCGGCAGTATAAGGTATTATTATGAAATATAGAATGAAGATAAATTGGACTAGATGCTCCCGGTGTGCGTAACTGGGGGAGTGATTCTGGAGGTACCGAATGAGCCACGTTCGCATTTTTGACACCACGCTCCGGGATGGCGAGCAGTCTCCCGGATTCTCGATGAATACCGCGGAGAAGATCCGCATGGCGCGGCAACTTGCGGCTTTGAACGTGGACATCATTGAGGCGGGCTTCCCGATTGCCTCGAAGGGCGATCTGGAAGCGGTGATCGCGGTGGCGAAGGAAGTGCGCGACGTGCCCATCGCGGCGCTGGCGCGGGCGCGAAAAGACGACATTCTGGCGGCGGCGGAAGCACTGAAGCCAGCGAAGACTCCGCGCATGCACGTTTTTCTGGCGACCAGCGACCTGCACTTGCAGGCGAAACTGCACATGACGCGCGAACAAGCGCTCGAAGCCATTGGATCCATGGTGAAGCTGGCGCGGAATTTTGTCGGGGAAGTGGAATTCTCCGCGGAAGATGCGGGGCGGACGGAGATCGAGTTTCTGTGCACGGCCTGCGCGGTGGCGGTGAAAGCAGGGGCGACGGTGCTGAACCTGCCGGACACGGTGGGCTACGCGGTGCCGCAAGAGTATGCGGAGATGTTCCTGAAGGTACGGGAGCATCTGGGAGATCCCGAGCACATCATCCTGAGCGCGCACTGCCACGACGATTTGGGATTGGCGGTGGCGAATTCGCTGGCGGCAGTGAGGGCGGGCGTGCGGCAGATTGAGTGCACGGTGAACGGGATTGGAGAACGCGCAGGGAACGCGGCGCTGGAAGAAGTGGCGGTGGCGCTGGCGGTGCGCAAGGAAAGTTTTGGCGTGGCGACGAAGCTGAAGCTGGACGAATTGTATAAGTCCAGCAAGCTGCTGACGGAAATTACCGGCGCGGTGGTGGCGCCGAATAAGGCGGTGGTGGGCGCAAATGCGTTTGCCCACGAGGCCGGAATCCATCAGGACGGCATCATCAAGAATCCGCTGACGTATGAGATTATCTCTCCAGAGACCGTGGGCGTGCCATCAAGGTCGCTGGTGCTCGGCAAACACTCGGGGCGGCATGCGCTGCGGGAGTCGCTGAAAGAATTGGGTTACGAGCCGAGCGATGAACAACTGGCGGAGTGCTATCGCCGGGTGACCGCGTTCGCGGATACGTCGAAGAATGTGCGTGCCCGGGACCTGATGGCCATCGCGCATGAAGTGATCCGCCGCAATGTAGCCGCCAGAGCCGCGGGAGAAGTTTAAGGAATCAGCGGATGAAGTTGAAAAAGAGAATAGTCTTCTTGCCGGGCGACGGAATCGGCCCGGAAGTTGCGCGCGCGGCGGCCAGTGTGCTGCAGGAATGTGCGCGAGAATTTCACCACCAATTTGATGTAGTAGAGATGTCAATCGGCGGCGCGGCCATCGACAAGACCGGAAATCCCTTGCCGGATGAAACGTTGGACGCGTGCCGCAAAGCGGACGCGGTGTTTCTCGGCGCGGTGGGAGGGCCGAAGTGGGATGCGCTGCCGGTGGGCAAACGGCCAGAAACGGGGCTGCTGGCGCTCCGGAAAGGACTTGGCCTGTACGTAAATCTGCGGCCGGTGAGATTGCTGGAGCCGCTGCGGGGAATTTCGCCATTGCGGCCGGAGCGGCTGGGCGATCTGGACATTGAGATTGTGAGGGAACTTGCCGGCGGAATGTACTTTGGCGAGCGGGGCAATGTGGTAGAGAGTGGGACGGAACGCGCGTTTGACACAGAGTCCTACTCCACGCCGGAAATCGAGCGCATCGCGACGTTTGGGTTTAAGCGGGCAGAGAGCCGGTCGCGGCGGCTGTGCTCGGTCGACAAGGCCAATGTGCTGACCAGTTCGCAGTTGTGGCGGCGCACAGTGGCGTCCGTGGGCGCGGGTTTTCCCGCCGTGAAGCTGGAACACATGTACGTGGACAATGCGGCGATGCAACTGACGCTGCGGCCCACGCAGTTTGACGTGTTGTTGAGCACCAATATGTTCGGCGACATCCTCAGTGATGCTGCGGCGGCGCTCGTGGGCTCCATTGGACTGATTCCTTCGGCAAGTTTTGGCACGAGCGCTCCGTTGTTCGAGCCCATCCATGGCTCCGCGCCGACGCTGGCGGGAAAAGATGTGGCCAATCCCATCGGGTCGATCCTGAGCGCCACGATGATGCTGCGCGACGCCTTTGGATTGGGCTTGGAAGCGGACTGGGTGGATCAATCCTTGGGACGAGTGCTGGCTGCGGGCTACCGCACTTCGGACATCACCGAGCCCGGCACGAAGACCGTCAGCACTTCAACATTCCTTGAAAATCTGCACCAGGAAATGCAGCGCACGTTCGAGCACGCCGAGAAATACGGGTGGGGCGTATAGGCTAGTTTGTACCCCCATGGGATCCGGCGCAGCTTTCAGAACAAGCCCTGGTCTTGCACAACACAATTGGGTCGCTGTCAGTGTGACCTGGGTCACCGCGTTGACTGCTATATAGTAGTATAAAACTGCTGCTTGTCTCTCAAGAGAGCCTTTCCCATCACGAATCGCAACACTCCCGAGACAAGTGTTCGGAGTCTGGATCAATCGCCTCATCCGAGGAGGATGTATGCCTGCGTCGACAACATCGGCAAAGTTGAAAGTCCCATTTTACGGCCACGGCCGCCAATACCACAGCATCAAGAAAGAAATCGACGATGCCTTCCACGCCGTCCTGGAAAGCGAGTCCTATGTAATGGGGCCTGCCCTGGCTCGCTTCGAGAAGGAACTGGCCCAGTACTTTGGCATGAAGCACGCTGTCGGGTTGAACTCCGGGACCGACGCGCTGTGGCTGGCCTTTTTTGCGCTTGGCATCCAACCGGGCGATGAAGTCATCACGACCGCCAACACATTCTTCGCCACCGCCGAGGCCATCTGGATTGCCGGGGGCAAGGCCGTGTTTGTTGATTCCGATCCAGCCACAAACAACATCGACCCCTCGAAGATCGGAGCCGCAATAACGCCGCGCACAGTCGGAATCGTCCCCGTGCATCTCTACGGGCATTGCGCTGACATGAAGGCAGTCAGCGCCGTCGCCAGGAGGCACAAACTCTGGGTCGTGGAAGACAACGCCCAGTCCATCGACGCTCATGGCGACGATTTCAAGCAGGGCGAGCTCAGCGACGCCGTCTGCACCAGCTTCATCATCCAAAAGAACCTTGGCACTTTTGGAGACGGGGGCGCGCTCATCACCAATCGCCCGGACATCGAACAAACGGTGCGCCGCCTGCGCAACCACGGTTCGGTCAAGCGTTCTGTGCACTCGTTCGGGTTCAACAGCCGCCTTGATGACCTCCATGCCGCGTTCCTGAGCGTCAAGCTGAAGCACATCACGCGGTGGACCGATCAGCGCCGCACCTGGGCCAAGCGCTACACCGATGGCCTGAAGGGCACAAGTTTCAAACTGCCCAAGGAAGTGCCGGGCTACCGCCACGTCTACCATCTCTTCGTCATCGAACACCACAAGCGCGATCATCTGACGCAGTTCTTGCTCGATCATGGCATCGACGCGAAACAGCACTATCCCATCGCCATCCACCAGCAAGAAGGCTATCCCTGGGGCAAACTTGCCGACCCGCATCCGTGTGTGCCGAACGCCGAGCGCAACGCTGCGGAATGTGTTTCCTTGCCGATGTTCCCGGAACTGACCGCGGAAGAAGTGGATTACACCATCGCGAAATTGAAGGAATGGGACGGGCAGTTCGGCTGGTAATGCACAAAAGGGAGCGAACGCTGTGAACGCCAAGAAAATCTACAAGGTCATGGTCGTCGGAGTAGGAAAGCGCGGCAAGCATCACGCCGTCGCCTTCAAGAATAACCCGCGCTTTGCGCTAGCCGGGCTGGCGGATTCCAGCCCGGAGCAGTTGGCCAAGGCCGCGGCGGAGCTTGGCGTCCAGAAAACTTCGCTGCAACCGCTTGCTCTCGCAAAGGAAATCCAGCCGGATGTCTTCTGTTTTTGCACACCGCCCGGCATCCGGCTGGAACTGATTAAGATGGGCATCGCTTCCGGCGCGAAGCTGATCGCCTATGAAAAACCGATGGCGCTATCCATGAATGAGGCCATCGCAATTCGCAAGGCGGTAAACGCCGCGGGCGTCAAGTCGGTGGTGTCTCACCAGCACCGCTACGATCCGCATTATCAGAAGGTCAAGGAAATTGTGGAGAGCGGGGCGCTCGGCCGCATCCAGACCATTCATGCGCACTCTAGCGGCTGGTTCCTGCATCTTTTCACGCATCTTGTGGAATACATGCGCTGGTACAACGGTTACGCCCCTGCCGAGTGGGTGATGGGGCAGGCCGCAGGGCGTGGCAAGCTCTCTGACAAGCACCCTTCTCCGGATTACGTTGCCGGATTCATTCAATTCGCGAACGGCGTTCGGGGCATCGTTGAATGCGGAGCGGGCGCGCCGGACGTTCCCGAAGTTGACTATTGGTGGCGCAAAAACAAGATCGGCGTTTATGGCACGGAAGGATTCGCGGAAGTTTTGACCGGAGGCGGCTGGAGAGCTGTCACGCGCGATCAGCAAGGTGTGATTTCCGGCGCCGGGTGCATGAACTATGACGTCGAAATGCCGCCGTACGTTGAAGACATGGTGCGCTGGCTGGACGACGATGCGCACGTGCATCCGTGCAATGGCGAAAGAGCCTACGAAGGTTTTGAGATTACCATGGGCATGCTGCGATCCGTGGTGCAGCGCGGACAGATCAAGTTACCGTTGGCGGCGGGCGAACCGGAAATGGAAGCCCTTGAAAGGGTTTTGCCGGAGGAGCCAGTGTTGGTCTCTAACGATGTTAACCGCAAGGAATACAACGTCGAACTCGAGGTATGCCGCTGACGCTTCCCTAGCGGAATCTACTCGAGGGTTCTGGCTTCAAAGCTAAGCAGGACATCGTCTTCTATGCTGTAACTGATCTCGATTGGTTTGCAGCAGACTTCGCAGTCTTCGACGTAGGTTTGCCGGCGAACCGACGGGTCGAGAACCATCGAGATCTCTTCACCACAATAGGGGCAACTGAAAGAGTGTTCCACTGGAAGTATCCTACAGGAGCCACCTGCAGTACCCCGTGGCAGGCTAGTTTTTGTCGGTGTCAGTTTGGGAGTCCGCGTCCGGGATCTCGCTGCCCTCAGTTGATGGAGTGAGCACATCGCGCGCTGCGGTTGCGTCTTCCTCGCGCACCAGAATCTTAAAGCCTGCGCCGGACCACGCAAGGTGTTCACGCATTCCTCCCGCCGTGTCAGCCTGTATCATCGCCTGAATGCCGGCATCTTCTAGCGCGCCCTTGGCCAGGTCCGCCTCAGGACGACTACCATACGACTGAACGACCACAAGCTTAGACTGCTGCATAACAGTATTATATGTCCGCATGAGTGGGAGCGCTCGTTCCGCGGCCCGCACCCTTGCTAGATATTCCGCTGGACGGATTTCCGATTTATAATCTGGCCCATGGCGAATCCCAATCCACTGGCAGGCGTCGTTCCGCAGGTCGTCCATCCAGTAAACGACGGCGAAACGAACATCTCGCAATACGTTGAAAAGATCGAAGGCGAAGTGGCGCTTGATGCCTACGTCAAGGCGCAGACGTCCGCACCTGAAGTGGTGAAGCGGGTCACGGAATTGGAAAACTGCCTGCAGCGGCTGGCCAGTGCCGTCCTGGGTTCAAGGGACGTCGATAAACATCCGGAATTGCGCGCTGCCGCCGAGGAGGCAAAACTGGTCCTCAAGAATCGGCTGGAGGTGGATGACTCCAAGCATCGATTCCACAGTGAATTGGGAGTGCTTAAGGACGATTTGCAAGCAATCAAGGACTAACACATAGCCTGCCTCGGAACCGCTCGTCTTGCTTTGCGCTTCCTGAACGTGGATCTATCAGAATTCGGTGCTGAACTGGAGAGTTGCTTCAAAAACCTGACCGGGTTGTTCTAATCTTGTCAGTTCGCGCACCCGCTTTTGTTTCTTGTTCAGTTGTTGACCGCGGCCGAAGCCGGTTGCGGTTGCGTGTGGGGGATGATAATTTTGGTAATCCAGAGTTGGCCGGGCGTGCGGTTTAGGCCAACGGGCTCAGCTGGCCGCGGCCGGGCTAAGAGCCTGTCCCATAGCGAATCGCAAACGAGAGTGACCGTCCGGAACGGCGAAAGATTCAGGGGATTTCTTTCTCAGAGCGAACGAGATTCATCAGAAAAGATGACCAGACCTTCATCGAATTCGAATGGGAGCATGGCGGAGCGTGTGTCCGGCGTGACGTATTGGCGCGTGGAAGGGTCGCTGCTGGAAATCAGTGCGCTGCGAAGCGTGGGATTTTTCAACTGGAACAGCCAGAGCTTTCTGGAACGCTGGGTGCGGCGCGGCGGCATGCTGGGATTAGCCTTGCTCCGCCCGCCGTACTATTTGATTGGGCGAACTTTTGCAACGCGAGCTCTGCATACCGTGCTACGCGGCATCACGCGGGACCGCCTGGACCTGTTGGGCGAGGAATATTTTCAATACGAATTGAAATCGAAGATGCGGCGGGAAGCTGTGGAGAAACTCGTGGATGCGGTGCGCAGCGGCGAGCGGGTGGTGCTTGTCGGCCAAATGCTGGAGCATATCCTGCGGCCGATGGCGGAATTTTTCGCCGTGGAAGGGTTCCTCGCGAACCGGTTAGAGTTCCGGGACGGAGTGGCTACGGGCCGCCTGCAGGAGCCGGTGATCCGCCCGCGCGGACCGTTCGCGTGGCTCGCCAGCGGATCGGTGGACGGGCGCATCGACAAAGAAAAACTGCTTTGGCAATTGAACTGGAAAAAGTCGCCCGAGTCTCTTGACCGAGCCATGCTGCCCACTCCGAGACCACGAATTGACGTTGAGCCTTCGGTACAACCGGTGAGCAGCACGCCGCAGGTGGCGCGCTTGCCAGTGCGGGAAACGCTCGCGGGGAAGCACCTGATGTTAGTTGGCGTGACCGGCTTCATCGGGAAAGTTTGGCTGGTGGACCTGCTGGAAAAGATTCCGGAGATCCGGAAGATTACGCTGCTGATCCGGCGGAATCGCACGACTTCCGCACAGCGCCGTTTCGAGAAAATTGTCGAAGAATCACCCGCGTTCGACGGGTTGCACGAGATCCACGGGGAAAACCTGGCGGCGTTTCTGAAGGAAAAGCTGGAGGTGGTGGAGGGCGACGTCAGCCTGCCAGGGCTGGGACTCGGCGCGGAACTTCAGGCGCGTTTGGCGCGCTCCGTGGATCTGGTTGTGAACAGTGCGGGCCTGACGGACTTCAATCCGGACCTGCGGGACGCCATCTCATCCAACATTGATTCCACAAGGTACCTGGTGGAGTTCCTGAGAAAATGCGAGCACGCGGCTTTGATGCATCTATCGACCTGTTACGTGGTGGGGATGCGCGATGAGCGCGTTATCGAGGAATTGAAAGTCAACTACAATCCCGGGAATCATCCCGACTTTGACGCAGAAAAGGAAATCGCATCGCTGCGGGAGTTGGTCGGGAGGATTGAAGAACGCTCCGAGAGCGAGGAGTTGACCAAGGCACTGCGGCGGCAAGCGCTGGGGCGCAGTGGCGATGCCTCGAGCGTGAAACCCGACGAATTGGACGGAGTTTTGAAGAGGAACCGGGCACGCTGGGTGAGGAACCGCCTGGTGCGCGCGGGGATGAAGCGAGCACACCATCTTGGCTGGCCCAACACTTACACCTTTACTAAGAGCTTGGGCGAGTCGATCCTGGCGAAGCAAGGTCGCGACTTGCCGATCACCATTGTGCGGCCATCGATCGTGGAGAGTTCTGAACGCACACCGTTCTCGGGGTGGAATGAAGGGATTAACACCTCGGGGCCGCTATCGTACCTGCTAGGAACGAATTTCCGGCAATTGCCTTCGAACGAGCGCAAATGCCTGGACGTAATTCCGGTGGACATGGTGACGCGCGGGATGACGCTGATCGCGGCGGCCTTGTTGCAGCGGAAGAATGCGCGCTTGTATCAACTGGCGACATCGGCGATCAACCCCGTAAATATGGGCCGCTCAATCGAGCTGACGGGATTGGCGCACCGCAAGCATTACCGCGCGCAGCAGGGAATCGAGCACTGGCTGAAGGTAAAGCTGGAGACGATTCCGGTATCGAAGCTGCGCTATGAGCGGCTGTCGATTCCCATGCAGAAGGCCGTAGTTTCGAGGATCAACAAGGTGGCAGCAACATTGCACCTGGGCAAACCTCCCCTAGCTAAGACAGAGCGGGATTTGGTGCGGGCGGAAAAGCTGATTGAATTGTACGAACCGTTCATCCTGCACAACCAGCACGTGTTCGAATGCGAGAATGCGCGGCTGCTCTCGGCAGCGCTGCCTGTCGAGGAGAGGGGTCTGTTCGATTTTGCTCCGGAAAAGATTGACTGGTGGGATTACTGGATTAACATCCACATACCGGCGCTGCGGCGGTGGTGCTACCCGCTCATGGAAGGCAGGCCGCTGGAGGCGAGAGAAGCGCGGGTACTAAACTGGTCCGTGCCCCCGGAGGGCGCCTCCGCGGCGACACGGTAGGAGGCGCAGCGCAATCTTCCTATGGCGATATTTCTTACCGGGTCAACAGGCTATTTGGGCAGCTATCTAGCGGCCGGACTCTTTACCGGATATCCGGACCGGCTAAACCTGCTGGTGCGCGCCAAGAGCGAGCAGGAAGCCCGCGAACGGCTGTGGCAATCGCTGCAGCTGCATTTCGATTTTCCGGAATTTCTTGAATATTTGAACGGGCGTGTACGCATCTTCCGTGGGGACCTGACTGGGGAACGGTTCGGGCTGGACGACGACGAATACCATGGGTTGGTGGATTCGACGGATTCGATCCTGCACTGTGCCGCTTCGCTAAACCGAAAATCCGAGAAACAATGTCTGAACGTGAACCTGCGCGGGTCGCTCGAAGTAATCCAACTGGCGCGGCGGGCGCAGAATCATCATGGCCTGCGGCAGTATTCGCATGTATCGACGGTGGCGGTGGCGGGGAAGCGGCAGAATGAAGTGGTGACGGAAGATAATGCCATCGATTGGTCGCGCTCGGACTACGATCCGTACGCGCGGACAAAGAAATTCTGTGAGCACATGGTGCACCAGTTAGTGCCGGATGTGCCGCACACGATTTTCCGGCCCGCGATTGTGATGGGAGACAGCCGGCGGCCGCAGACAACGCAGTTTGATATGGTGCAGGCGTTTGACATGCTGGCACGGTTGCCGGTGCTGCCCTTGCGGCCCGACGACAAAATCGACATCGTGCCCGCAGATTACGTGGGCGGAGCGATCGTGAAGATTCACCAGATGAAGAACCCGAATTATGGGATTTATCACCTGTCGTCGGGGACAGGCTCGCAAACCTACAAGGAATTGACGGACGCGTTGGCCTCTGCTGGCGGTTGGAGCAAGCCGAGCTATCAGCCCTGGCTCGGGGGCCCGTTTTCGAAGACGGTAAACTGGCTGGCATTCAGAGGCGGCACCGTAGGCTACGGCGCATCGTTGCTGAAGGTGTTTTGGCCGTACCTGGATTGGAACACGGTGTTCGACAATGCGCGTGTGACGCAAGAGATGGGGGAGCCGCCGGCGAAATTCTCGGCCTATGCGTACCCCTTGCTCCAGTTCAGCCGCGCCAACCAATTCAAATATCCGGCAAAACCCTGGCCGCAAGGGGCGGCCGGGCAAAGTGTGAAAAGCGCAGGGAGCGCGGTGGCATGACGGATTTTCTCCTGGTGATGTGGGTGAGCACGCTGATTGAGTTGCGGCGCCTCGGCTGGATGTTCGGCCTGGGGAAGCGCTGGACGCCAGGCGAAAAACTAAAATTGTTGTTTGCGGGATACAACGGCACGCGCAATACCGGAAGCGACGTGCGCGTGCAGGAAATGTTGCGGCAAGTCCGGCACGTGCTGGGGGCGGAGAACGTCGAGTTCAGCGTGATGACGCAGAATTTCGAGCTAACCAAGGGTTATTTTGAAGACTCAAGGCAGGTGCACCTGCCGGATGTGTACCCGCCGTTTTTGTTCCGCGAGGTGCATGGCAACCACGGAGTGATTTCGTGCGAAGGCTCGATGTTCAAGAGCAAGTTCGCGAACGCGCTGACGACCATGATGATCGGGTCGCTCGGACTGGCTTCCGCGGAGAATAAATTGTCCGTGGCCTACGGTGGCGACGCCGGCCACATGGATGACCTGCTGCAATGGATGTGCGGGCGGTATACAAACGAATCGCTGGTCATCACGCGCAGCCTGGAGTCGCAGCAGTTGCTAAGCAGCATGGGCGTGCCAAATGAGTTGGGGGCGGACACGGCGTGGACGTTTGAGCCGCATCCTCAGGAATACGCTAAGAAAACGCTGCGAGCGGCGGGCTGGGACGAAAAGACTCCGATTCTGGTGCTCTGCCCGATTCATCCCTTCATGTGGCCGGTGCGCGCTTCGATTGGAAAATATCTGGCGCGGGCAACGACCGGGGCGTATAAGGACAGCCAGTACCGCACCGTGTATTTCTTCGAGTCTGGCGCGGAAGTCCACCGGAAATTCCAGCACTACATCAACGGTTACACGCAGGCGGTGAAAGCCTTTGTGCAGAAACATCGCGTGTTTCCGATCCTGGTGGCTATGGAGCGGCTGGACGCGGTTGCCTGCCGGATGATCGCAAATGAGCTGCCGGGCACTCCGATTTTCACATCCGACGACCACGACATGTTCCAACTCGTCTCCATCCTGCGCGCCTGCACCTACATGGTGTCTTCGAGGTATCACGGTATCGTCACTTGCATGCCCGCGGGGGTGGTATCCGCAGGCGTGACCATGGACGAGCGCATCCGGAATCTGATGCGCGAGCGCGGGCACCAGCATCTGTTGCTGACGGTTGAGGATCCGGAGTTGGGGCCGAAACTGTTGCAGGTGATGGAACGATTGGTGTTAGAGGCGGAGCCAATCCGGGAAAGCATTGGGCGGACCGTGGTCAACAATTTGAAGGGCATGGCGCGGATGGCGAGTTTTCTGGAGGGCGAGGTAAGAAAGACGTACCCGGAATTTCCGCTGCGCAAAGGCGTGCTGAGTTGGGAAGACAATCTGCAGCCGCTGCCAAAAGAATTACGCGAACTGGTGGAAGAGTACGACACGGCAGAGACAGCGGTGGCAGCCGGGCGCTGAGAGCTCATGGGAAACTTCCTCGCAAACCTCTTTGAGCAACTGCGCAGGGCAGGGGACGGCGTGGTGTTGCGCGAGGTGCGCGGAGGCCAGTTTGCCAGCGTAACCGGCAGGGAATTGCTGGAGCAGGTGGGGAGGGTGCGCAGTACCTTGCGTGGACTTGTGTTGGAACCCGGTGAGCGATGCGCGTTGTTGGGGCCGAACTCCATCCAATGGATCGCAGTGGATTTGGCGCTCATGGCGGAGGGCATCGTCGTAGTACCGCTTTACGCGCGGCAAGCACCGGCGGAACTTGCGGAGATGATGAAGGATTGCAGCCCGCGATTTTTGTTTGTGAGCGATGTGGAACTGGGAGAAAGCGTCGCGCGAGCGTGGAAGGATGCCCCGCCGCGAATTTCGTTTCCCGATGCTATTACAAAGGCCCCGGCCGGTGAGGGGATAACGAGTGGGCCGAACCCGCGCAAGGACGGCGACCTGGTCACCATTATCTACACTTCGGGAACTTCGGGAGAACCGAAGGGCGTTTGCCTGAATACCGGGAATTTGAATCACATTGTGGGTTGCACCACGGGCTGGATGGATCGCCTTGACTGGACCAGCCGGGAGCCGATGCGGGTGTTTCAATATTTGCCGTTTAATTTTGCCGCTTCGTGGATCGTCATGTTGTCCTGCCTCTCAAAGGAGACAGTGCTGACCTTGTCACTGGATTTGAACAAGCTGGCTGACGAGATCCGGCTGTCCGCGCCGAATTATTTTTTCAATGTGCCGACCCTGCTGGAGCGGGTGCGCCACGGCGTGGAGGAGGCCCTTTCGAAACGCAGGGCTGCGATACCATTCATCTATCGCAAAGCGGTTGAAGGGTGGGGGAAGAAGCAGGAAGGTCAGGGGAGTGGCGGACTATGGCTGCTTCTGGCGCGATTGCTCATTTTCAGCAAGATTCGCGCGCGATTTGGGGGCAATCTTCGGGGATTGGTTTGCGGGTCGGCGCCGCTTGCTCCAGAAACACAGGAGTTTTTTGCGATGCTTGGAATCCCAATCTGGCAAGTCTACGGCCTGACGGAGACCTGCGGCATCTGCACCATGGACGACCCGCGCGTCGCGAGCGAACCGGGCCGGGTTGGTCAGGCGATCCCTGGCATCGAGCTGACGGTGGGCGAAAACGACGAGATCCTGGCGCGCGGGCCTAACGTTTTTCCAGGCTATTGGAACAGACCGGAAGAAACGGCGCGGGCCCTTCAGGGCGGGGCGTTTCACACCGGAGACCAGGGCGAAGAGAATTCGCGCGGGAACTGGCGAATCAGCGGCCGGATCAAGAATCTAATCATCCTGAATTCCGGGCACAACGTCGCTCCAGAGCCGATTGAAGAAAAGATCGCTCAGCAATTGCCGGGAGCCCAGCAAGTGGTGGTCGTGGGAGACGGCCGCGGCTACTTGTGTGCCCTGGTGACTGGCGGCATGGAAGCGACAGCGGTGCAACAGGCGTTGGATCAGGTGAGTTCCGAATTGCCGCATTACCGGCAAGTCCGGAATTTTGTGATTGTGAGAGAGGGATTCACGCCCGAGAGCGGTCTGCTCACCGCGAACGGGAAATTGCGGCGGGATGCCATCAATACGCGCTTTCGCGAGGAGATTGAACAAATGTACAAAAAGCACGCGGCTGCAGCCGGCGGGAACGCATGATCAAGGAATTCCGCGGAAGGGCGCTGCGTTGGGAATGGCATGACGGTGTTGTGGAATTGACGCTGGATCGCGAGCCACTGAACGAGATAGGCACGGACATGCTCGCGGACCTGGAGAAATTTGCCTCGGCCATCCGCGGACTTGCGCCTCATACTAGCGCCTGCATTATCAGCAGCGCGCGGCCGGGTGGATTCTGCGCGGGAGCGGACTTAAAGGAGTTGTATCAGGGAGCCCTGCCGCTGCCGAAAGCGAGGCGCGCTTCGGGAGTACGTGCGTTCCTGAAGCGAATTCACAAAGTATTGAATGCAATCGATGAAGCTCCCATGGTCACGTTCGCGGCGGTACATGGGCTGTGTATGGGTGGCGGATTGGAATTGGCTTTGGTTTGCGACCTGATTGTTGCGGACAAGATGGCGCGCTTCGGTTTTCCGGAACTGCGGCTGGGATTGATTCCGGGGTTCGGGGGAATTCCGCGATTGCGGCGCGATGTAGGGAATGGTTTTATCCGCGACTTGCTCTTTACCGGGCGAACCGTGAACGCGGAGAGCGCGCATCAGTCGGGATTGGTGGCGCATTTGGCCGGTGAAGGTTACGCTTTGCAGGTAGCGCGCTCGATGGCGCAGCAGGTGACCAAGTTTGATGCCGAAACGCGCGTCACTGCGAAGAAGTTCGTCAAGCCCATTCCTTCGGCGGAGCTGAACAAGGAAATTGAACTCTTCTGCGCGCTCTTTAATCGCCCAGTCGTGATGGAGAGCCTGCGGCGGTTTGTGGAAACAGACGAACCAATGAAGCACCTGCCGGTCGCGGCACAAAACAAATAGCATCGCGAGATTGATAGCGCCGGGAGGGACAAATGCGCAAATCAGCGCTGGAACTTTGCACTACCTCTATTGCTCTTCTGTGGATTCCACTTGTTTTGGCGTCCTGCTCGCGACCACACGGAGACGCCGCCACGTTCGACCCCGATGGAATGGCCCACGTCGCGCGCGTCATTCCCATGCCCTCCACGATTAGTCCCGAGGCACAGAAGTGGCTGGATTCCCTTGCTCGCCAGAAATATGGACCCCAAACGCTCGCGGAACGCCGTGCCGGCACGGATAAGTGGCGTGCAGAGGGCTCCGCGGAAGCGCGGAAAGTGTTTCCCGTGAACGTGGAGGAGAAGGTCATTGGCGGAGTGCGAACGGACGTCATCACTCCGCTTGAAACGCCGGAGGCAAATCGCTCATGCGTGCTGATCAATCTTCATGGGGGTGGATTCAATTCCGACTCCGGATCGCAGATCGAGGGCGTGCCTATTGCAAATCTTGCGAAAATGAAAGTCGTGTCTGTGTATTACCGCCTCGCGCCGGAGAATCCTTTTCCCGCTGCGGTGGATGACGTTGTCGCCGTATACAAGGAACTGTTAAAGGACCACAAGCCGCAGAATATAGGCATCTTCGGCACTTCCGCGGGCGGCATTTTGACCGCTGAGGTTGCCGTCAAACTGAAGCAATCCGGAATTCCTTTACCCGCGGCGCTGGGCTTGTTTTCCATACTGGGAGATTTCAGCCGCCCCGCGGACTCTCAGAACATTTTCACGTTGAACGGATTTCCCGGAGATCTGTCGCCGCTTGAGGGGAACAAGCCACTGTCCAATGAATATGCCCCGGGCACGGATCCTCGCGACCCGGTGCTGTCTCCGATTTATGCGGACTTGCACGGAATGCCGCCGACCCTGTTAGTCACCAGCACGCGCGACCTGCTCTTGAGCCACACCACGATTTTCCACCGGGCTTTGCTCCACGCTGGAGACGATGCGCAACTCGTGGTTTACGAAGCGCTGCCACATGCATTTTGGTACCACTTTCAACTGCCGGAGACGCAGGAGGCGCTGAAATTGATGGCGAAGTTTTTTGACGAGAAAGTCGGGCACTAAACCCGCTGCTGGCGTATTGCGCCTGACGAGGCGAAATCCAAAAAAACACTTTACCTAGCCGATTGGCGGATGTGCGGGTGTGTGCGGATGGGGCATTCTGGGGGCGGAGGCAAGAACAATGTCAGCAGAATGGATTGCAATTTCGAACGATTTGGCGGACGCGACGGAAAAAGCCGCGGCGCACGCGGTGGCCGTGCACACGGAGCCGCGGGGATCTTCGAGTGGAGTAATCTGGCGCGCGGGCCTGATCGTTACCGCGGAACATGCCTTGCGCCGCGATGAAGAAATTCAAGTGACGCTGCCGGACGGGAAGGTGGCCAGCGCGAAACTGCAGGGACGCGATCCCTCGACGGACCTCGCGCTTCTGAAGTGCGAAGAAGCAAGTGCCGCTCCCGCCGCGTGGGGAGATAGCGGAATGTTCAAGGCGGGACAGCTGGCGCTGGTAGTCGGAAGGACACGAGCGAGCGGCGCGGTGGCAGCGCTGGGTTGTGTGAGCCTGGTGACGAGCGAACGGCGCGTGTGGGGCGGCACGGCCATATCCCCGTATGTGCGCTTGGATGTGGCCCTCGAACGGACTGCCGTGGGCGGAGCAGTCATAGACTCCAGCGGAAAAGTTGCGGGAATAGCCACGCCGAAGTTTGCTCCTACAGGCGCTCTTGCTTTGCCGGTGGCCACCGCAAATCGCGTTGTGGATGCATTGCTGGCCAAAGGGCGCATTCCGCGCGGATATCTTGGGGTTGCGTTGCAACCGATCCAACTGCCGGACAATTTGCGCCAGGCACTGCAACGCCGCGAGAAGACGGCGACTATTGTGTTGGAAGTGGAACCGGAAGGGCCGGCGCACAAGGCCGGGGTGCTCATCGGCGACATTCTGATTGGATTGAATGGAAAGTCGGTGATGCGCCTGGAAGACGTTTACGCGCATCTGCATGGAGAGCAGATCGGCAAGGCGGTGAACGCGGAATTCCTGCGCGGGGGAGTGCGGCGCGAGGCGAGCATCATGATCGGCGAACGTCCGAACGGGGGCGCATGAGATGAACATTTCGGGACTGGGAGAAATTGCTGAACGCGTGAGGCGCTACACGGTTTTAGTGCAACACGGCGGACGCGGCAGCGGCTCGGGAGTGATCTGGAGCAGCGACGGGCTCATCGTCACCAATGCGCACGTCGCGCGCGCCTCGCGAGTAGCGATTGGCCTTTGGGATGGCCGCGAATTCACCGCCGAGGTCAGCGCGCGGGATTCCCGGCGGGATTTGGCGGCGCTGCGCATTTCCGCAACAGGTCTTAGTTCAGCGGTGGCAGCAGATTCATCGCGCGTGCGGCCCGGGGAGGTGGCTATCGCGGTAGGAAATCCATTGGGGTTTCTGGGCGCAATGACCATGGGTGTGGTGCATGCGGTGGCGCCGTTGCATGGACTCGGAGAGGGAAACTGGGTGCAGGCCGACGTGCGGCTGGCGCCGGGTAATTCTGGAGGGCCGCTGGCGGATGTACATGGGCGCGTCATTGGCATCAACACGATGGTGGCGGGGCGTCTGGCCCTGGCGATTCCGAGCAATGAGGTTTCGCGATTCTTGCTTGGAGACACAGGAGGCCACTGGCTTGGCGTGACCGTGACACGGGTGCGTTTGCCGCGGCCGAGTCAGAGTCAAATCGGACTTGTTCTGCTCGGTATTGAACCCGGCAGCCCAGCGGCGATGGCGTCTCTTCTGCCGGGAGACATCCTGCTCGGAACTGAGGAAACCGCATTTTCGTCGGTGCAAAACCTTGCTGAGGCTCTGCAAAACAACTCGAGCGGAATTCTGCGTTTGAAATTCTTGCGCGGAGACTATGGGAAAGTGCGGCGAGTCAGCATTTCCCTCGCTGGACGCAGGAGGGGATCGATCGCGGCGTGACCCGAGTCTTCCTCATCGCGGCGCCGGGCCGAACGCGGGAAAGGCTGGAAGACCTCCTGGAAATTCCGGGTGTAGAAATCGTCGGCCGAGCTGATGATTTGGAGGGCGTCGACCAAGAACTTGCGGAGGAAGCAGAAGTCGTGGTGTTTGACGCCACGGTTGAACCGCTCGCCGAGCTGCTGGAAATGATGCAAGAGACGGGGATGCTCCGGGACACACAAGTCGTACTGCTCACTGACGAGGCTCCGCCGCTCTGGGTAAACCAGGCTGTTCGCTCGGGAGTGCGGGGAATCCTGCCAGCAGAAGTGGGAGGAGAGCAACTTGCGACAGCCTTGAGTGCCGTTGCACGCGGTCTGGTGGTGCTGCACCCAAGCGAGTTGCAAAATGAACGCAACTCGAGAGCGGCCGCCAATGATGGCCTCGAGCTAGTCGAATCACTGACTACGCGGGAACGAGACGTACTTCAA
The DNA here is from genome assembly GCA_049686315.1 of Candidatus Acidiferrum sp. Taxonomy (GTDB): domain Bacteria; phylum Acidobacteriota; class Terriglobia; order Acidiferrales; family UBA7541; genus Acidiferrum. Next base: position 39,181 of record JBAVHY010000148.1, read on the forward strand.
ATGCTCTCGCGAGGGTTGGGCAACAAGGAAATTGCCATACGCTTGAAGATTTCCGAACACACCGTGAAGTTTCACGTTGCCTCCATTCTTGGAAAGTTGGGAGCATCCACGCGTACGGAGGCAGTGTCCGTGGCCCTCCGGCGAGGGCTGATTTTGCTTTGAGCCGGACCGATTGTCTTGGGGGATTGAGGATTTTCCTTCCTGGCGCAGGGAATGATAAATTGAAGGCCTATGCGCACCTTGGATCAGACCACTCAGGAAATCCTGGAGCTGGCGGCGAAGCATTTTAAAACTGCCCCCGGCACGTTGAGGGCCGAAGACGATTTTTACAAAAAACTAGGGATTGACAGCCTGCAGGCATTGGAAATGTTGTCGCGTCTGGAGAATCATTTCCACATTGAATTGCCGGACTATGAAGTGCAGGGAGTAAGCGACTTCAAGACACTTGCGGAACGTGTGCAAGCTCGCCTGTAATGCTGGATCTAACGAAATACTCGTCGATTGGGGAGGCCGTGCGCGACGCGCTGGGAAAATGGCCGCGAGAAGTGTGTCTCTACGAATCGGATCGCGGCGAGGAAAAGCAGCGGCTAACGTACCAGGCATTTAAGGAGCGCGCTCTGCCGTTGGGCAGATGGCTCCAGGAGTCCGGGTTTAAGGCCGGTGATCGGGCGTCGATTATCATGACGAATCAGTCGAAGTGGCTGATTTCGGCGTACGCGATTTTCTATTGCGGTGGGACGCTGGTGCCGCTCGATTACAAGTTGAAGCCGGATGAACAATGGACTCTGTTGAAACATTCCGGGGCAAGCGTGCTCATTACAGAGTTCCCAATCTGGAAGCAGTTGAGCGTTTCGCCGGGGCGCGGGGCAGCGGACAGAGTGAAGACAGTTCTTGTGACAGGGGCCCCTCCGCAAGGCGATTTCATGGGAGCGAGACCCTGGGGATCCGCCCAAGGTGCTGGCCAGCCAAACTTTGTTACTCGAAAGCGGGAAGATTTGGCGTGCATCGTCTATTCTTCGGGCACCGGAGGGACGCCAAAAGGCTGCATGATGACGCACGGAAACTACTTGGAACAGTGCGTGGCGCTGACGTCCCTGTATCCGTTTTGGCCGGGCGTAAAGTATTTGAGCATCTTGCCGACAAATCATGCCATCGACTTCATGGTGGGATTCTTTGGGCCGTTCACCTGCGGCGCGGCCGTCGTTCATCTGCGGACCCTGCGGCCGGAATACGTGCGAGAAGCGTTCACAAAATACCAGATTACGTATGTGAGCCTTGTGCCGCTGGTGCTGATAAACCTGCAGAAAGGCTTGCTGGCCCGGTTCGACGAATTGCCACCTTCAAAGAGGCGAATATTCGAATTGTTGCGGAACATCAACAAAGTTCTTACCAAGGACCGGCCGCGGCTTTGGCTGAGCCGACTCCTGCTTAAACAAGTGCACGCGGCGTTTGGTGGCAAGCTTGAGGCCATCATTGTCGGCGGAGCCTTTACTGAGCCTCAAACGCTGCAATTTTTCTATGACCTGGGCATTCCTGTAGCAAATGGCTACGGGTTGACCGAAGCGGGCACCGCCGTGACGGTGAACGATCTGCGGCCGTTTCGCGCGGACACGGTGGGCAAACCGTTGCCCGGGATGGAAGTGCGCATAACGGAACCGGATGCAGATGGAATCGGCCAGGTAATCGTGCGCAGCAAAACGGTGATGGCGGGTTATTTGAACGAGCCGGAGCTGACCGCACAGACCATCGTGGATGGCTGGCTAATGACGGGAGATATGGGGAGATTTGACGCCAGCGGGCATTTGCAGTTGTTCGGCCGCAAGAAAAACATGATTGTTACCGAAGAAGGAAAAAACGTATACGCAGAAGACGTCGAACAGGCTTTTGATGGGCTTCCAGTGAAGGAATACTGCGTGTTTGCGGCGAATTATGTGTGGCCGAGCCGGTCAATGGTGGGCGAGCAACTGGTATTGGTAATTCACCTCGAGCACGGACAGTCATTCACTGAGGAACTGCGGAAGGAAATCGCCGCGCGGAACAACCGGCTGATCAATTACAAGCGCATCTACGGGGTCGTGCTGTACGACGATGACTTTCCTCTTACCGCGTCGCTCAAGATTGTACGCGTGGCCCTGGCGGAGCGTCTGGGAACGCTCGATCGCGAGAAAGCAATCCTCCCAGTTTAGTGGAGAAACATTTAGTGAGGAAACAAGGTAACATTCCCACCACGGAATCACTGTGAAAGAAAGGTTACTTGCCATTGTTAATCCCGCGGCGGGCGGCGGGCGCTCGGCGAAGCTTGCTGGAAACGAGATCGCGCGGCTCAAGGAGAAGGGCCTCCGCATTGACGTCATTGCGTCGACGGGGCCGGGCCACGCGACGGAACTAGCGCGGGAAGCCTACGAACAGGGCTATCGAAAATTCCTTGCGGTGGGCGGGGATGGAACTGCCCACGAGGTCATCAACGGGGTTTTTGCACGAGAACAAGCCATGGAGCGAGTCGAGCTGGGGTTTTTGCCCCTTGGCACCGGGAATTCCTTCTTGCGGGATTTTACGAACAGCAGCGCGGAGTCTTCGGCGGAAGCACTGCTGTCCGGGCGGAAGCGGCGCGTGGATTTGTTGCGCCTGCGACACTCCACAGGGACGATTTACTCCTTCAACCTCCTCAGCGTGGGATTTACGGCGGACGTCGGCGCCATAACTAACCGCGTCTTCAAATCCTTCGGACACCTGGGTTATCTGCTGGGTGTATTTGTTAAGGTAATACAACTGAATCGCCGCGGATTCAAAATGCGTTGCGATGACGACCTGGAATGGGACGAGCGGCGGTGCCTGTTTCTGGCATTCAATAACACCAAGTACACAGGCGGCACCATGTTGATTGCACCGAATGCGGATGCGAGTGACGGGCTGATCGAATACGTGCGTTGGGGACCCATCGGCAGATTGGGGCTGATCCGGATGTTGCCACGATTATATGACGGGACGCATATTGAGCATCCGCTGGCGTCGCGCCGCGCCGTCAAACGGGTGGAGTTCGCGCTGGATGCGCCGGTGGACGTGATGGTGGACGGAGAGATTGTGACCGTGAATTGCCAGTCGTTGGAAATCCTGCCAGGCCCTATGGACGTCTATATATGAAACGGACCTGGGTCGTGATTCGCAGCCTGCTTCTTTGGGGAGTGAGTTGGCTGCACTTCCTCATTGCTGTGCCGATCCTGATCGGACTGGCGGTTGTGCTGGACCCGCGCGAACATGACTGGTTGCAGCGCGGCCTGTGTCAAAGGATTGCTTTCTTCTCCGGCGCAAAAGTGGTGGCGAAGAAAGCCGCCGGATTCGATGACAAACGAACATCGATCTTCATGGTTAATCACGTCAATCTGCTCGACCCGTTCATTCTCTACTGCGCGATCCCGCAGCACGTGCGCGGATGGGAACTGGAATCGCACTTCAAGATTCCGATTTATGGTTGGTTGATGAAGCGTTTCGGCAACGTGCCGGTTCCCGATGTCCGCAGTCCAAAGGAACTGAAAAGGCTGTGGCGCCTGACGCAAGAGGCCATAAATAACGGTGTCAGCCTGATTATTTTTCCGGAAGCCAGGCGCACGCGCGATGGACATCTAGGCGACTTTGAGGACGGTGGATTTCGGCTGGCACAACAGCTTGGAGTTCCGATTGTTCCGGCAAGCCTTGTAGGGTCGTTTCGACATTTGCGTGCGGACGATTGGATGCTATGTCCCACCACCATAACCGTCCATCTGCACGACACCATCGAGACCAAGGGAATGCGCAAAGAGGAAGTGCCGGCGCTGAAAGAACGGGTGAAGCAGATTATTGCTGAGCCTGTCGAGGCGTGGCTGAAGGAGACAGGCAAAGGGGAGCGGCCAGTGGTGACGCAGAGACCCCTGCAAGATTAGGCCAACTTGGAGACATAGGCACGACCTCACTGTGCCTCTTTCCTTGTGCTCAGGAACTCGGTTTGAGATTGGGGAGGATTCGGCCGGCCTTGGTTTCCTGCCAGGTGAAGAAAATGCGGTGGATCACCGTAATGGTGGAGATGATGGCGATGACCCAGAGGACCTGGGCCATGCGATTGAACACGCCCCCGATCATGAGCAGGACCAGGCGCTCCGGGCGTTCCATGAATCCAACTTTGCACAACGGTATGAGGGATTCGGCGCGCGCGCGCGCATAACTCACCATCACCGAACCCGCGGTAGCTACGGCGGCAAGAACGACGTAGGGAGTGCGTCCGCTGACCGAGTAGTAGACCAGCAAGCCCATGTAGAGAGCCATGTCCGCGTAACGGTCGAGCGTCGAATCGTAGAATGCACCAAAGGCGGTGACGCGGTTTTGGCGGCGCGCCACTTGCCCGTCCAGCATGTCGAGGAACCCGGCGATGAAAATGACGATTGCGCCGGTGCGGAAATTTCCAACCGCGAAACTGGCTGCGGCTCCAAAATTGACGATCAGGCCAAGAAATGTGAGGAAATTGGGGTTGATGCCGGTGGCAGCGAGCACGCCAACAACGCGGTCAATCAGCCATTTTCCTCCGGTGCCAATTGCGCCAGTAAAAGTTCCCATTGTCTATGCCAAGTGGTGATGATACTGCAGGCGGGGAACATAGCCAAATGACATGGAAGATTGGCCGCTGATTCATTGGCCATCTCAGGGACGCCCGAGTGCATCCGAAAAATCCACGTGAAGTATTAGCGCTATTATCGGAAACCGAGATAATCAGATGCCGAAGAATTTCTGATCTGAAACTTGACGCTGGGGCGGGCGGACCGTAGATTGTTTAGGATACTGAGGTGATGATGGAACGCAATCAGGAAGCGCGAAGAAGCTTTCTTCTTCAAATGGGAGGAGTTGCCGGTGCGGCATGGGTTAGTGCCCAATGGCCCGCCATAGTTGCGGCGGCACAGCACGCCCACCAGTTAGCCAAATCCAAAACGGCGGGTGCATTCGAAGTATTAACGCCAGAACAGGCAAAACAAGTTGAGGCCATCACCGCCCAGATCATTCCCACGGACGATTTGCCCGGAGCGCGGGAAGCCGGGGTTGTGTACTTTATCGACAGGGCACTGAAGACATTCGCGAGCGATGCGTTACCCGTCTACCAAAAAGGACTCGCGGGACTAAACCAGGCGACCAGCGAGAAATATCCGGGAGTAAAGAGTTTTGTGGACGCGACGCCAGAGCAACAGGAAATATTACTGACCGAACTGACCGAGAGCAAGCCACAAGGCCGTCCATCGCGCAGAAACTCCCCATTGTTGTCCGACGACTTTTTCCAAACCATTTCGGTGCACACTGTGTTTGGGTTCCTTGCTGATCCGGAGGCGGGCGGGAATCGGGATTATGCCGGCTGGAAAGTCATCGGGCGAGACCCCGAGCACAGTTTTTCGCCTCCCTTTGGTTTTTACGACAAGGACTACCCAGGCTGGCAAGCACCTTCGCCGGAAACGGAAAAGAAATGAATCAGGCCAAGGTCACCTACAAGCCCTCCGAGGAAGTGGACTTTGTGATCGTGGGTTCCGGCGCCGCCGGTGGCGTGCTCGCCAAAGAACTTTCCACAAACGGATTTCGTGTTGTGGTTCTGGAGCAGGGACCGTATCTGACGGAAGCGCAATTCTCGCACAATGAAATTGAAGTTTTTATTCGAAACCAGTTGACCAACGACCCCGTGCTCCAACCCACTACCTTCCGCAAAACACCACAAGACAAAGCGCAGACGCAACGCAGCGTGCTTTACGGACGCTGTGTCGGCGGCAGCAGCGTCCATTTCACCGCGAATTTCTGGCGCTTTCACGAAATCGACTTTATTGAGCGTAGCAAGGTGGGAGAAATTCCGGGGGCCAATTTGGTCGATTGGCCGATTACCTACAGCGACCTGGAACCGTATTATACGAAAGTGGAGTGGGAAGTCGGCGTTTCCGGATTGGCGGGAGCCAGCCCGTTCGATCCGCCGAGGTCGAAGCCGTACCCCATGCCGCCGTTACCGGTGAAGGGTTCGGGCGTAATCTTCGAGCGGGCAGCGCGAAAGCTCGGCTACCATCCATTTCCCGCCCCGATGGCCATTCTCTCGCAGCCACGGCCGGGGCGGAGCGCGTGCGTAAACTGCGGATTCTGTCTGGGATTCGGTTGCGAAGTGGGGGCGAAGTCCTCATCACTTTCGGCCATGATTCCTTTGGCGGAGAGGACCGGGCGTTGCGAGATCCGTCCCAATTGTTACGTACATAAGATTGAGACGAACGCAAAGGGCCGTGTGATGGGTGCCGCGTACTTCGACGCCAAGCGGAACACGCATTTGCAGAAGGCCAAGGCGGTTATCGTCTGTGCCAACGGCGCGGAAACACCGCGACTCCTCCTGCTTTCGGCATCCTCGCAATTTCCCAATGGGTTGGCCAATTCCAGCGGCATCGTTGGAAAGTATCTAATGCCCAACAGCGGAGCTATTGCCTTCGGCGTGTTCGATGAACCGCTGAACGATTACAAGGGCTTCGCCGTGAGCCGGATTTTCCACGATTTTTATGAACTGGACCGACAGAAAGTGGGCTTGTACGGCGGAGGCGGCCTCGACGCCCGTTTTGATTTCACGCCGGCCACATTCGCCCTGAATGGGCTACCGCCGGGGACGCCGAAATGGGGTAAAGAGTTCAAGAAGGCCTTGCGTCAGAATTTCACGCGCACGATGGAGATTTTCTGTCACGGATCCTCTCTGCCTGTGGAATCCAACAGCTTTTCCCTGGATCCGGATGTGAAGGACGCCTGGGGCATGCCAGCCCTGCGCATGACTTTCCGGGATCATCCGAATGATTTGAAACTCGCGGAATGGATGAAAGACCGGGCGCTGGAAATTCTGGATGCCGCCGGTGCGAAAACAAAATGGAATCAGCCGATCCAGGAACAGCAATTTGCCGTGCATCTGCTGGGCACGTGCCGGATGGGCAATGATCCCAAGACATCGGTGATCAATCCAGATCACCGCACGCATGATGTTGGCAATCTTTTCTTGTGTGATGGCAGCAGCCTGGTCACCTCTGGACGCGGCCAGCCAACGATGACCATTCAGGCGCTGGCTTTCCGCGCCGCGGATCGCATCACAGCGCTGGCCAAGCGCGGCGAAATTTCCGGCTAACTTCAGATCACTGGTCCCCATTCTGCGACAGCCCGATTTTCTGCAACCCGGAGAACAAGATGAGAAAGAACGCAACAAGGAAATGGCTGCTTGCTGTGGCGGCTATCAGCTTTATCGGTTTCAGTTGCTGGGCTAGTAGAGCCACGGCGCAAGCACAGGCCAATTCACCCGCCCAGCCGCAGAAGACCGCCGAGCAGCAGTTCAAGAACATTCAAGTGTTGAAGGACATCCCCTCGGAACAGCTAATTCCGGCGATGCAGTTCATCACCGCGTCACTTGGTGTGGAGTGCGAATTCTGCCACGTTCAACATGAAATGCAAAAAGACGACAAGAAGGAGAAACAGACCGCGCGGAAGATGATTGCAATGGAGCTGGCGATCAACAAAAGCCATTTTGACAACGAACTGGAGGTGACCTGTTACACCTGCCATCGCGGTTCGGCCCATCCGGTGGGCATCCCGATCCTCTCCGCCGGTGCAGAGAAGCCTCCCCCGCACGTTCACGACGAAGAGGGCGAGGCCCGCGGCAACCTGCAGGCCCCCGACCAGATTTTGGACAAGTATCTGGCAGCGGTGGGGGGAGCCGATGCGCTTAAGAAGATTAAGAGCCGCGTGCAAAAGGGGACCATTGATGCGATGGGCATGCAATATCCCATTGAAGTGTACTCAGAGGCCCCGGACAAACGCGTTTCCATCACTCATCCCCAAGGCAACTCGAGCGTAACTGCCTTCAACGGTGAAGTGGGATGGCTGAGCATCCGGGATGGCGTTCACCGGATGACCGCGCCGGAACGGGAGGCCGCGCGGATTGACGCCGAGTTGTATTTTCCCGCGCGAGTGCGCGAAATGTACAAAGAGTTTCGCGTCATGCCTGGCGAGGAAATCAACGGCCGAGCGACATACATGGTTTCGGCGACGGCTCCAGGCCGTCCGCCATTGCGCCTGTACTTCGACCAGGAAACGGGATTGCTCCTGAGGCAGATACGTTACGCAGAAACTCCATTAGGAAGAAATCCGACGCAGATTGATTATGCGGATTACCGGGAAACCGGCGGGGTGAAGATTCCGTACCGCTGGACACTCGCTCGTCCGAATGGAGCTTTCAGCATCAAAGTGGTACAAGTGCAGCAAAATGTGCCGGTGGACGAAAAACTGTTTGTGCCGCCAAGCGAGGCTCCGGCAAAGTAGCGGCCATGGCGTCACACCCGCCCCGCTCAAGAACGAAGGCCACGGGAATCCTGTGACCCTTGCTCGTGTCTGTAGAAGAATCTCCTAGAATTTGAAGACGATTCCGCCCACTAGGCTGGCGCGGTTGAGATAGTGGGAGACTTTTGTGTTGTAGCAGCCAAAGAACGGATCGCAGTAGGTAGCATTCGAAGAGCTACCATAGGTCGGCAAGTAGCGAATGTCACCTCGCAGAGCCAGGTGGCGGCTCAGAGCATATTTCACTCCTCCTCCCAGGCTGTAGGAAAACTCAGTCCGATTTGGAGTTCCGTTGCTGTTGGAATCATGAGTAAAGCCAACACTCGCCGCTACATAGGGCCTAAGCCGTACCTCGCTGTTGCGAAACATGTACAATCCACCGAACTGGTATTGGTCAACGTCCGAGTGGTAGGCATTAAAATACGAAGACGTCAGAACGTTGTGCGCGCTGTAGGAAGTGTTGTTCCGGTTCCACATGAATTCCAGTTGGGAGTTTTCCGTGAGGCTGTAATCCAGGAAAGTGCCAAATGCAGCCGAGTCGTTCACCCGGAGCCGATCAACTGGAATTGTCGTGCCGCCTGTGCTGGTGAACACACTCACGGGATAGGATGAAGTGGTCTCATACCCCACAAAGGGAGTGACTTCGAATCGTTGTTGAGCATTGGTGGAAATGGCTGCAAGCAGAAACAACGCAGCTGCCGCGAACCACGTCGTACGGATCTTCATGGATTCTGATTCTCCTTTTGGACCACTCACTGCGCATTGAGACTTGGTCATGATCCTCATTCCCCACGGAGGATCGCGGATCATCCCCTCTCGACATCCAGCAAGGGCGGGATAACCGCAAGTTGTGACGAGCCTGAAGTGAACTCCTCAGTAGGAACACGAAAACAGCGCAAAAGTTTCCCCGAAGTTTCCACCCCCACTTGAATCCTACTCATTTAGACGAACGGAGACGCCGGGGCGTTGCGTGGGGTGAGGCAGCGTAAAAGTTTGGAAGCAAAAAGGTTGCAGCTGGTTGGGCAAATTGGCAGCGGTGTGGCGTCTGGCCTTGTCGCGAAACAGCTCAGTTCTTATCCTGCTGCTTTTGCTGAGCAGTTCCGGCGGCTTTTCCGTTGGCCGGTTTTGTGACACCTTCAGCCGCGGAGATGTTCAACTTGTTTCCAGGTGTGTTTGTCCCTTCCGTGTCTCTGGCTTTTTCAGAGGGCGCAGACGCAGCATCGGACAGCTTCTGCTGATACTGAACGATAAGCGAAATCCGGCGGTTGGATGGATCGAGCGGCAAATCCGATTTGCGCAGGCGCTGATCGGCGAAGCCGCGCACCTGGGTGATCTGGTCCTCGCGAATACCGCTGCGGCGCATCAACCGCCGTGCTGCGTTGGCGCGATCGGCGGAAAGCTCCCAATTAGTGTAGGTCGCATTCGGTGGATACGGCTTGGAATCGGTGTGGCCTTCGACCATACGTGATTATCAGCGATTGCTCAACTTAAAGGCTGGGAATATGATTAGTTACGGGAGTCTTTCCATGACCCGCAATGATGAGTTGCACTGGCTGGTGTTGAGCTTTGGCATTACTGCAACTGATGACGACCTGGGGCGTCCCACTGATATTTCACAGTTGTGGCAATATGCGAAGGAAAAATGTTTTGCGTGTAACCGGGATGAATTGTTGGATGCTTTGTACACTCTGCCAAGAGAACACGCAGCGCTAATCAAGTTCGTCTCGGCCGGCGAGGGATTTCACCCGGTAAGTTTTGAACGGGTGCGGAACACAAGGGACTGGACAGATTACTTCTTGACTGGCAACTTCAATGTAAAGGTACTTCCCGAAGGGAAAGTCCATTACCAAAAACTCTCTGAGCAGTTGGGAAAGACCGCCACTGACCGCATAGCGTGAGCCGGGGAGAGTTTCAAGAGCCCGCTTTATGACCAATGAATGAAGACCTGCAAGCGCAAGTCGAGACTTACTTGTCTCAGCTCGACAGACTGATACGCCGCGGACGTCAGGTTCGCGACACATTAACGGCTGATCCCGCCAACGGATCGGCGATTGCGGCCACCCGCGTCTGGCAGGAAGAGTGCGGGGTTACGATCAATCAATTGTCCGGAGGCAGTAAGGCACATTGGCTAGCCCGGTCTTTTAGCGATGCCTTCCTGATGCGCTCCGCGGCTGGCCAAGCTGTTGAAGGAGCGTCGCCGGAGAAGATCGTGCAGCGACTGCTCGATGTCCTCGAGCAAGCCGTTGCCTCGCTCTCCCGAAAGGACGATGGGCCGGTCATTTCTGCGTCAACGGAAGTTCCACCGCGCCGGTTCGATTTCGTTCACAACCCCGAGCTCCGGCCCATTGTCGAGCAAGCTTACACCGATAGTCGGCGTGCCCTCGAGCAAGCGGAGTATGACTTGGCGATGCGAACTTCTTGTGGAATCCTGGAGGCCATCGTGACCGACGCGCTGGAACATAGAGGCCTGAGTGCGCTGGCTGCCTCGGGCGCGCCCGCCGGGAAAATTGCCGATTGGTCGTTCGAGGCGCGGCTCGCCGTCGCAGAGAGGGCGGGACTCATTCGCGGCGGGTGCGCCCGTTTGCCAGCAGTCGCCCGGACGTATCGAGATCAAGGTAAGAACGGCACGGAGGTGGCGATTTCCGAGCGCGAGGCGCGGCTAGCCGGGCAAGTGCTCAATGTCGTGATGAGAGACCTGAATCCCGGCCGGTAAAATCAGCCCAATCGAAGTCCATCGAACGCTTGAGTCTTACCATCAGTCTTCCAGGTCCTGCCGGAACACCGGTTGTGATGGATCGAGGCTCCCATCGATGACTGCGATGCGCAGGTCTTCGAATGCGCGTGTCGCCTCTGACAGCGTTGCGTAACCCCGTTCCCTCTGCAGCGCTCCACTGGCGGAGTAAATAAGCGTGAAATAGCGGCCCGAAGCATATTGAAGTTCGAGCAGCTTGTTCGGTATGTCAGGATCCCCTTGCTGGCCGAGCACGTCCATCAGGCCCACAGTCCATTGCCTGTTTTTCGGGTCGGTGACGACCTCGCGATCGACGTATTGCCACTCGTCCATGCTCCACAGAGGCATATTCATCCAAGCAGGTCGTCGAGGGCTCTTGCGATTTGGGAACCAGTGAACGGTTTCGGAATCAGCAAGACTTTTTGGGCATTGCGGGAGCGGAGGCTTGCGTCGGCCTTCTCCGGCGTGTCACTGATAATGACAATAGGAAGTCCAGCGTGATCCGGATGGTGGCGCACGATGTCGAACAGGGACTCGCTCATATCAAACGCAGTGCAGTCGAGTACGAGAGCATCGGCGTGTAGCTCCCGAATCAAGTCGTTCACAGCATCTGTATAACCCTCTGTGAAGACCTCATGGCCGCGGTCACGCAGGGCAAAAGTCAGAAGCTCGGCAATCTCTGGCGTGTCGTCGATGAGCAGGACGCGGGGCAAGCGTACTCTACTTCTTGCCAGGTCCGGTGCCAGGCAGCCGCGGCTTCTTGCTTTCTGAGGGCTCCAGATCCATGACCCACACGCGCCCCCCGGCCGTATAGTAGGCACGGTGGTCGTTCTCGATCATCGCGCCCCAGGCCTCCAGCGTGCGCATGGCGAAGGTAACTCCCTCGAAGTTGTTGCGCGCGTGGTCCAGCACCTCATTGGTGTGCCAGTTGTCCGTGAGGATAGCATCACCCCCATGCACGCGCAGGACGGTGTAGTAGCGGTCGAACGCGGCTTCCGGCCGTACATCTCGCGATGATCCGCGCTTCTTGCCTTCGCTGACAATATAACTTTCCTGAGCGTCAGGAGCGGCAGGTGGAAGAGTTGGTTTGGTACTCATAGCGTTTGCGCCACAGCTTCGGCTTCTACCGCAGACGCCATGTTGACCAAATTCTTCGCGTCTGCCGCCTGGATCAAGGCCTCAGGCAGCTCCACGCCCATCATTCGCCATTGCTGGTTGGCAAATTTCTGCAAGTTGGCGATGTGCTCGGCGTGAAGGTGGCCGAATCGTCCTTGCAATTTCAGGTATTCGGAAACCGGCCGCATGCTCTGCGGGCGGAAACTGTAATCATACTCACGCTTTTCGGGGTTCCACTCCCAGATCGGATAGAGCCCGCATTCGACCACAAGCCGGCCAAGATCGATCGAGCGCGGAGTTTCATACACGAAGCCCTTTTGGCAGGGGGTGTAGATCATCAGGTACGCAGCGCCTTTGTGGTTGAGTCCCTTGCGTACTTTGTTCATCAAATCGATCGGGTAGCCCACGCTGGCGGTCGCCACGTAGCAGTGCGGGTGGCCCGCTGCCATCATCCGCGCGAGATCCTTGGGATACAGTGTCTTCGCCTCTGGAACCTTCGGGCCGGGAGGCGAGAAGGTGGTCATGCCGCCATAGGGCGTGCGCGACGAAGCCTGGATGCCGGTGTTCGCGTACTGCTCGTTATCGTAGCAAATAATCAAGCAGTCGTGATTCCGATAGAGCGCGCCGGAAATCGAGGCCAAGCCGATGTCAGACGCGCTGCCGTCGCCCGCCTCGCAAATAATGTTCGGAAAGGTGCCCTTCCACTTGCCCTTGCGAATCATGGCCTCATAGGCCGCGGCGACACCCGCGGTGAAGCTGCCCGCGCTGCCTATCTGCGTGTGCGCCCAGGGCACATTGTAGGGCGTACACAAATAAGAGCTGTTCGCGACATACATGCAGCCTGTCGGTCCGACCAGAATCGTATTGTCGCCCGAGGCCTTGCTCGTCATCCGGTATTGGATGGAGGGCCCGCAGCCGGCACAAGTGCGGTGGCCGGGGACAAACGGCTCGGACGACGGTAAATCGGGGTTGTAGAAACGCGCCCCCTGGTTTGGGCTGCCGAGAATTGGCAGCATTTGACGCTGTACTTCAATCGCTGGCATATTGCTTCCTCCCCATGGCAGGGCCTATCGACCCTGCGCCTCCACAATCCTAGTGTAAAACTCCAGATCTCTCATCACACTGCTCAACTACTCTTCGAATCCGACCCAATGCGTCCGCTTCTCGATTTTTCCGCGTTTCTGAACATCGATCATCTTCTGAGTCATCCAGTAGAATTCCTTCAGCACAATCGCCTCGCCGCCCATTCCCGCCATGAACGAGAGGACGAGCGGACGATGTTGACTTTCGTAGAGGGCCGCGCAGGCCTCAGCATAGAGCGAGCCACCGCTACTCACGCTACCGAGACCCATATTGGTCTCGATCACGCCGACTACTTTGAACTTACTGAGAACCTCGTTGACGCGATCGGTCGGGTATGGCCTGATGGTTCGCAGCCGTACGAGACCGACCTTCACGCCCTGATCGCGCAGGTGCTGAATCGCGAAACGCGCCGTCACCGCATGGGCGCCCTGAATGAAAAAGACCACGTCGGCACCGTCGGTCATGAACTCCTCAACCCAAGGATCGTATCGTCGTCCGAAGATTTGTGCGAACTCGTCGTGGACCTGCTCGATGACCGCCATTGAACCTTCCATGGCGCGCGCACGCTCTAACTGCAGCGGGGGACCCTGTTCCGGCATGATCTGCGGGCCGTGCGAAACTGGATGCCGCGGGTCGAGCGGGTAGGGATGCTTATAGGGCGGCAGGAATTCCTTCACCTGGCCCGGGTCAGGTAAATCAACGTCACCTGTGATATGAGAAACGAAGAAGCCATCCTGACAAACCATCTGGGGCAAGAGCACGCGCGGGTCTTCACCAATGCGATACCCCATCAAGTGATTGTCGAAGGCTTCCTGGGCGTCGCACGACCAGCCCATCAGCCACCCCATGTCGCGCGTCGACAGCGCGTCGGTATGCTCGGAACCGAAATCACCGGGTGGATCGAGCGTGCGGTCGGCGATCATCATCTGCACCGGCATACGACTGCCCGAGATCGGTGAATAAAGCTCGTAGGCGAATTGCACGCCGACCCCGGAACTGCCGGTGAATACTCGCGCGCCGCTCGACGCAGCGCCGTGCGCGATGCTCAATTGCGAGTGCTCGCTATCGGCCACGATGTACTCGGCGTCGAGTTCTCCATTCGCGACCATCTGGGCGAGCGCCATCATCGTCGCGGTGTAGGGCCGGATCGGGTAGGCCGTAATCACATCGACATCGGCGTACTTGGCAGCCTGCGCCGACGCGACACAGCCGTTTATCCGGACCGTTTTCTTTTTGCTTGCCGTAGTGGTAACCGTTGCCATAGTTCACTCCACACAGTCCGCCCGAGGGCGAACACTTTAATTCATCAGTGCGCAGACACTGCAATTCTTTTCGCAGTGCCTCTTTCAACCTGGCCCGACTGCCATCCTAAATCTCTTTCGCCGGCCGGCTCGCCAGATTCATCAGCTCTTGCGCCTGCCTTCCGTGCAGCCCAGGCGAGATGGCGAATGCCGTGTCCATTCGCACCACGCCAGTATCGAAGTCCAGTTCGGGCACGCCCTCGAGGCAGCCGGTCGGACATTCCTCGATGCACACGCGGCAACCTTTGCAGTAGTCGACCAGAATTTTATAGAGTCCGTTCGAACGCGACGAACGCGCGATGCACGGCTCGGGACAGACCAAGTAACAGTTGTCGCAGGCGTTGCAGGTGCCGCAACTGAAACATCGGCTGGCCTCTTCGACCGCCTGCTCTTCTGTGAACGCCTGAATCACTTCCTCTTGCGTTTTCCGCCGGCTTACTGGCGGCAGCATGGCCTGCTTGACGCGCGGGAAGTGCGGGAAATACGTCATGTTCATGCGGTTCAAATCCATGATGACGTCGATGGCAATTTTCCGCGGTTGCAGATCTTCTCCGCGCAACACCTTGTCCAGATTGAATGCGACGCGCTTCCCGTCGCCAACTGCATTCACCACCATCAGCGGCTGACCGGAACCCAGTTGCACCACGTCGCCAGCCGCAAAGAAATTGGTGTTACCGAGACGCCCGAACTTATCGATCTTGATGGTGCCGCGCTCGCTTTTGAACTCAGCGGGCAGCCAACCGAGCGACGCGCGCTGTCCGATGGCGATGATGACGTTGTCGACCGCGAAGCGCTCCGCGGGGGCTTCTTTATTGATGGTGATCGGTGAAGCGTTAATGGCGCCGGAGAAACGCGCCGGATAAAGTTGCAGGGCTTCGACCTTGCCATTGCCGAGCACGGCGGTCATCGCGCGCCCGTGCAATAGTTCCACCCCTTCTTCGAGCATGTCGTGCAAATCCTCGGGCACGCACGGCATTTCCTGGGGATTGGATTCCACGGTGATCATGGTGACTTCCACGGCGCCTTGCCGCAGCGCTTCGCGGGCACAGTCGATGGCCGTGTTTCCGCCGCCGATGACGGCGACTCGAGCGCCCAGCTTCACTTTGGATGTGCCCATGCCGATGTCGCGCAGGAACGAAAGTCCGTAAAACACGCCGGTCTTATTCTCTCCCTCGGCTCGCACGCTATTGGGCTCGGTGAGGCCAACAGCCAACACGCAAGCGTCGTAGTTTTTTTTCAAATCGTCCCAGGTGACGTCTTTTCCGACTTCGACGTTGGTCTTGATCGCCACCCCGAGCTGGGTGAGGCGCTCGATTTCGCGATCGAGTACGTGCTGAGGGAGCACCCAGTCCGGAATGCCGCCACGGTTTAATCCGCCTGCTTTGGGCGATTTTTCAAGAATCGTCACTTGGTAGCCGAGGCGCGCAAGTTGGTACGCAGCGCTGTGGCCTGCGGGACCCGACCCGACAACAGCGACTTTCTTGCCGTTGGGTTTCCCCGGCTTGACTACGTCGCGTTGCAGTGCCTGCCCGAGATCGCCAAGAAACCGCTCGACCGCGCGAATCGAGATGGCCTCATCGTATTGCCCGCGGTTGCAGGCCTGTTCGCACGGGTGGTAGCACACCCGGCCGGTGACCGACGGGAAGGGCATGTCTTCCTTAATGAGTGCGTACGCGTCCAGATACTTACCGCGCTTCACAAGGTCGAGATAGCCCTGGATTTTTTCGTTCGTTCCGCAAGCGTTGTTGCAGGGTGGCAGCTTGTCACGGTACACCGGCCGGATCGAACGCCAGTTGCCAGTGGGGAACAGATCCTGCCCCTTTTCCTGCGTGGGAGCAGGTGTAATGCCAGCGAAAGGTACCTTAAGCCATTCAGGGATGTGTGTGCCTTTGGTTGACATATGATCCTTCCTATGCCGCCACTGGTTTCAGTGACATGATGTGCAATTCATTGAGAGCCAGTTCGAATGCCTTTTTGTTTGCGATCATCGGCGCAATCGTCTCCATCTTGACTATGCCTGTGGTTTTAACAACTGCTGCGATAAGCGGAGCGGCGATATCGGGTGCAATCGCTTTGCTTCGCTCGGCAGCGCCCTCTGTCGAAAGGCGGTCGAGGCCAAGCTGTCCTAGCCGATAGTAGAGCCATTTGTGGTCCGCCAGTTTAGCGGCATCCACACAGACGAGTTGCGCCAGTCGCTCGGCACCCGGCACGAAACGAATCATGTACTCGGGCGTATAGTGCGTGTTGATGACCAGCGTTCCGCCGGGAGGCATCCCGCGCATATAATCCCAGCCCTTGACCATCGTTCCCTCGACCAGTACAACGATGTTGGGGTGCTCGTTTTCATAAGTGAGCTCATTTTCCAGCACTTTATCACTCACACGACAGTATTTGCGCGTCGGAGCGTTGGTGCGATCGGGATTGTCCACGTAATTCTCCATCGCCTGAGCCTGCTTGCCCTCGAGCCGGGAAGAAGCGGCGATGGAATTGACGATGTCGCGGCCTTCTTTGTCCATAATGATGCCGCGCGTCCAAACCGTGAGTTCCGTGTAGCTCATAATCAACCCTCGTCAGTACTTTGTAGAAGTAAACACATCAGGACATCACTCCCCCGGCGCTATTGATCCGATCGTTCGCTGTTTTCAGGTTCTTGGGGCTGCCACGATCCGACTCGAGAACCGCCAGGAAATCGCTTCGCACAACCACGAAAGGCGGACGCCGCGTGCCATGCTGGAATTCCACAATTGCTGAGAGCGTTGCCTTCTTGCACAGGCTTTCGATATCCGCGCCCGTGAGCCCTTCCGTCTGGCCCGCCAACTCCTTAAAATCGACATCGGGAGCCAGCGGCACACGCCGGCAACAAAGCCGCAGGATGGCCGCGCGGTCGGCGGCGCCCGGTTTGGCGAACGGGAGTATATAGTCGAAGCGCCCGCTTCGCAAGAGTGCGGGCTCGATTCGCTCGGGACGATCCGTGGCGGCCAGCAGGATCACCCCTTTCACATCGCGCAAGTTGTCGATCTCTCGCAGGAGTTGGCTGAGAATCCTTTGATAGACATCGGTGGCGAATTGATCGGAGCCGAACTTTGGCGCGAGCGCGTCAATCGTGTCGAAGAACAGGATGCATGGCGCTGCCCGTCTCGCTTTCTTGAAAACTTCGCGCAACGCCCTCTCGGAATCGCCCAGCCACTTTGAGTACAGTTGCGGACCATCAATGGCGATGAGCGGGAGTTGCTTTTCACCGGAGAGCGCCCGCGCCATGGCCGTCTTACCGGTACCCGCTGGTCCTACCAGCAGGATTCCTCGCGGCGGCGCCAGTCCGAATTTTTCATATATCTCGGCGTGTAAGTGAGAATGCTCGACAACCGCTCCCAGCAATCGCTTCACTTCGTCGAGACCTCCCAGCGATGCAAAGGTCGACTCGCTCTTCTCGATGAAGAACTCGCGCGTGGCGCTGGGCTCGACATCCTTCAAACCGGCCAGGAAGTCGTCGCGCGTAACATGAAGGGTCGCGAGTTCAGCGGCGGTTGTTCCGTCGGTCCCGAGGGGGGCGGCTGACAGGAACCCGCGCAAAGCAATCATGCCCACTTCTTGTCCCAGTGCTTCCAGATCGGCGCCGACGAAGCCGTGAGAAAGCTCGGCAATCTCCTGAAGATCGACGTCCGGCGCGAGCGGCATGGCGCGCGTGTGAATTCTGAGGATTTGCAGCCGTGCTTGGGTGTTCGGAACGCCGATTTCAATTTCGCGATCGAAGCGGCCGGGGCGCCGCAAGGCGGGGTCCAGCATTTCGGGAATGTTAGTGGCGCCAATGACGATCACGTGGCCGCGTGCGACGAAGCCATCCATCAAGCTGAGAAGCTGCGCCACGACGCGCTTTTCAACCTCGCCAACGACTTCGGCGCGTTTGGGAGCCACGGCGTCGATCTCGTCAATGAAGAGAATCGCCGGCGCGTGGCGCGCCGCTTCTTCGAACACCTCGCGGAGCTTGGCCTCGCTCTCCCCATAGAACTTCCGCATGATCTCCGGGCCGTTCAGGTGAATGAAGTGCACGCGGCTTTCGGCCGCAACCGCGCGGGCAAGCAGTGTTTTGCCCGTGCCCGGCGGGCCGTACAAAAGAACGCCCTTCGGCGCGAGAATCCCCAGCCGCTCAAAGATGTGCGAGTACTTCAGAGGCAGCTCGACGATTTCGCGCACCCGGGCTACTTCACGTTCCAGTCCGCCAATATCTTCGTAGGACACTGCAGGAGCGCGGGTCGGCGCCGGCTCGCCCTCCACGACCCGAATGTCCGTGCGCTTCCCGATCACCACGGGTCCCGCGGGAATCGTGCGTACGACTTGGAAGTTCACCGCCTTAGCGAACGTCGGCACACGCACCGCGCAGCCCACGATGACCGGAACGCCTACGAGATCCTCAAGAATGCGGTCGGGCGCGATGGTCGCTGGCGCAGCACCCACCCACATCGGCGAGAGGCGAACAGCCACTGCCTGCTGGGTCTCGACTAGCGTCACCGTCACCTGCTCCTGCAACCCCGCGCTGCAATTGCTGCGGCATGTTCCGTCGATTTGGATCATGCCTTCGTGCCCGTCTTCTGAAAACTCCGCGCGTCCAACACCGATCGTTCCGCCGGTGATTTTCACCACATCGCCTGGGTGGGCGCCTATGCGCAACAGGTCCGCTGGCGCCAGTCGCGCAATGGCGTGGCCGACGTCCTCGACGCGCGCCTCCGTAACCCGTAGCGTGACGCTCGCCCCGGGAGACGATGGAGTGCTGTCCATCATAGGGTGACTCTCAGCGTGCTCTTGGCGCGCGGGGTCATCGAGGAGCTTCAATTTCTGCTCCTCCGCGTGCTCCGGCTCGTGAGGTGCGATGGCCCCAGCGGTCCTGTCATTTCGCGAATCAGTCAATCTGCTCGTCCTCAAATCGCTATACTACTCTTCACCCTTGGCAAAGTTAACCGCCATGTTCCCTACGACGCGATTCCTTTCTTACCAAAACGAATCGCCCATCGCCGGCCCATGGCGAGAATCCTTTTTCAAAAAAACTTCACTTCCTAAGCACCATCTTTTCGACATCTTCAATGTGCCGCCGCATAGCCGCCTTTGCCGCTTCAGCGTCATGGCGTTTGATCGCGGCCAAGATTCGTCGGTGGCCGGCCAGTGATTTTTGCGGCCGCCCCTCGACCTGTAAACTACGTTCCCGCGAATCGCGCAGAAGATCCATCAGAGTATCGAGCACTTTGCGCACAACGCTGTTGCCGGAGGCCAAGGCAATGGCGTAATGGAACTCGGAGTCTTCAGCGATGGTGCTGTCCCCTTCGCGCAGCTTCTCCTCTTGCCGCTCAAGGATTTCTTCCATCTCGGAGATTTCTTCGGTAGAAACGCGGGCGGCGGCGCGGGCGGCCAAGGGTGGTTCGAGCATTTTACGAAAGTCGAGAAGTTCGCCGACCAGTTCTTCCTTGCGCTTCCGCGCGTTGACCAGAGGATTGACCAAAGAATCGGAGGAGATTTCGCGAACGATGGTGCCAGCGCCTTGACGCGGCTCCACCATGCCCATCAACTCAAGACTGCGAATCGCGTCTCGAATCGAGCTGCGGCTGACTGCAAGCATCTCCGCCAGTTCGCGTTCCGAGGGGAGTTTATCTCCGGGCTGCAGTTTTTTCAGGATCAACCGTTCGATCTGCTTGGCGACTCCTTCATAGACTTTATCCCTGCGGACAGCCTCGAAGTCGGATTTGAGGGCCAGAGACAAGCAGCACTCCAAGTGGTCCGGTAAGTAGACCAGCGGGAGTATACACCCGTCCCATGCGTTGTCAAGCGCGTTGACAGCCCCAAGAAATGACTTGAGCCGTGAAGACTGATTGCGAGATTCCTAGCGAATTGAGCCGCTTCCGCGGTCCAGTTTCAACGAGTCGTGACGAAGAAGTACGCGCTCATCACCAGCCCCACGCCGATCACCACGTAACGTACCTTCCGGGGATCGGCTTTCTGCGCGTAACGCGCCCCGAACCATCCCCCTGCGAGGGCACCCGAGATCATCAACAGGCACTGCGGCCACAAAACCGCACCCGCCCAAATGAATGTGACCACCGCAGCCGCATTAATCGCCGCGGCTAGCAGGGTTCGAATGGCGCCCATGGCAAGAATGTCGCGCATCCCCAGCGCCGCCAGCATTCCCAGAGTTATGAAACCGATGCCCGCGCCGAAGTAGCCGCCATAAACGGCAACCAGCAGTTCCAGGATCGAAGTCACCACGATCGCTTGCCATGATATTTGCCGCAGATCATCGACAATGGCTGCCCGGCCTGCGATTGCGCGGATCTTGTTGCCGAAGGTGAACAGCAAGGTGCCGCCCAGCAGCAGCCAAGGGACGAGTGAAAGAAATGTGTGTTGTGGAGTTCTGAGCAGGAGCAACGCACCGGCCCACCCCCCAGCCACACTTGTCAGCAGCAACGGGAGCAGCACCCGCCGCGGTGCGTTCAACCGCTTCAGGTAAGCAACAGTACTGGCCGCCAAACCCGGCCATAGGGCGACCGTGTTGGTGGCGTTGGCCTCCACGGCAGGCACGCCTGTAAACAGCAGGACTGGAAAAGAAACGAAACTGCCTCCGCCTGCCACAGCATTAAGCGTTCCGGCGATCGCGGCAGCGAAAAACAGGAGGATGGCGTGGGTAAAGTGCAAACTCCTGTTTACCAGAAAAACGCAGCCGCCGAAAAGCGATTATCGCGCTTAGCGGTATTACAACAAGGCCATCGGATTGGGGCCCGCACCCAAAAACCGTCTCGTGTGACACAAAACCCACCCGAAAGTGTTACACGTCACAGTCAACGATGACCTGGCTCACTGCGGCCCATTCCGCACTCTGGCCTGATGGGGGCGTCAAAGGTCAGTCATCGGACCAATCGAACCCCGTGAACACGAGCACATCATCCCAGCTTGGTTTGGAAGCGATCCCGCGAAACCGCGTTTACACCAAGGTGGCCGCACAACTTCAAGCCCACATCCTTAACAAGCTCAAGCCCGGCGACATGCTTCCTCCGGAACGCGAGTTGGTAAGGACGTTTGGGGTCAGTCGCAGTTCCATCCGTGACGCCATTCGCAGCCTGGAAGCGGTGGGTCTGCTGGAGCCGCGTCAAGGGGTCGGCACAGTCGTTCGTGACCTTTCGGCTGACGCGGTGGTGAATCCGGTGGCGGGCGCACTTCTGCAGAAGCGCAAAGTCGTCAAGGAACTTCTGGACGTCCGTATGATCATCGAACCAGCCTTGGCCCGGCGGGCGGCGTTACATGCTTCCGGCGAGCAAATCGCCGAGATGCACGCGATTTTGGATCGGCAGGAAGAGAAGATCCGCCAAGGTGAACTCGCGACCGATGAAGATTCGGCTTTTCATTACACCATCGCGCTGGCCGCCGATAACGGCGTGATGCTGAAACTCGCGAATGTTTTGATGGATTTGTTGCGCGAAACACGCGAGCGCTCGTTGCAGGTTGGAGGTCGTCCGGGAAAATCGCTCGCCGGCCACCGCCGTATTCTTGCAGCTCTCAAGAAAGGCGACGCTGCAGCCGCCGAGGCTGCCACGCGCCGGCATTTGTTGGAAATCGAAAAAATCGTTTTGCAGAAGCTCTAGAAGAATGGAGGGTGCCACATGGCCCAATTACTCGCCGTTGAAGTCATTTACCGTGGGGTCTTTCAGAAGATCCTAGCCAAAAACATAACCCGAGGCATTGTTCTCGCTGCACACAACGAGGGCAAGCTAGGCCTTTCCTTTGGCCGTTATGGAGATGCTCCTGAGCGCAACGGAATTCCGGGGAAGAGCTTCGCCATCGTCGCCAACGACGAGCAGACGCTCGAGGCCGGGATGGCGCAATACGAGCCGAAGCAAGTCGACCTGACTATTGTTCTCGATGACACGCTTGCTAAGGGTGTGGAGTCGTGGGCATGGTACGGCCTGAAGCCGGTGCATTTTGCTCTGAAACCGGGGAGCACGCTCGTTGTTGTTTCCCTGGACAACGCGCCCGCCCTGCTGAAAAACATTCACCGCCGGGAACAGGCCTACAAGCTGGGAATCGTGAAAGGCATCGCCAGCTTTTCCGGCATGTGGGTCTTTAAAGACGACCACACGGACGTGCGCGTCCTCGGCACCATCGCCAAAGCGCTGCCGGAACTGTTCAGCTTCGCGTCGGTGGAGAAATTCATCACCGAAAAACTGAAGAGCCCCCTTAAAGTGACTTCCGCTCGCACCGCCTTTGACCGCTTCTCCACCGTCGATGTAAAAGCGGGCCAAGGCAATCCCGAAGAAGTCTTCAAGTTCGACCTGCCCGGCTGGCACGACATGCGCTCTGCCGTCTCCATCAAGGGCCAGGGTCAGGGCGGACCGTATGCGGATCCGGTAACCAGAGAAGTCGGAGGCTTCCGGCCTGCCCGCAACGAGAAGTTCAAGAAGTACTCCACGCGCACCCTGCGGCCGGTCATCAACTTCGCGACCTGCACCAAGTGCACACTTTGCTGGCTCGACTGCCCGGATGCGTCTTTCGACGTCACCCCGGAAGGAACCTACGACGCCAATCTCGAAGCGTGTTGCGGCTGCGGCGTTTGCGAAGAGGTTTGCCCAGTGAAGAACTGCATCACCATGGTGAACGAGTCGGAATTCCACGATAACAACAGCCAGTGGACAGCGTTCCGGAAAGACAAGGACGCGTATTTGAAATGGTTGGAAACCACGATCCAGAAGGGCGAACCGATCGAAAAGCGAGCCCATGGATTCCGTTATCGCGGTCAGTATCAAGAGGAAATACCCGAGGCCCTGGAACTCGCTAAGAAAGGCTAGTGGCCTGGCGGCAAGCCTGAACTCAAGGAGATTAAGATGGCGACACTTACACAGTCTGTTGAGGAAAAAAAGAAAATCACCGAGCAGGAAGCCTTGATCACCGGCGCCGAAGCCATTGCGATTGCCTGCAAACTGGCCAACGTGGACGTGGTCACGGCTTACCCGATCCGTCCTTACGACACGGTGATGCAGTACATCAGCCAGCTGGTGGCAGACGGCGAAATGGACTGCGAATTCATCGTGGCCGAAGGCGAGCATTCACAATTTGAAATCGTGAAGCACGCTTCGGTTTGCGGAGCACGCGTGTTCTGCGGTTCCAGCGGCGTGGGTTGGATGTACGCCATGGAAGCGCTGACCGTGAGCCCAGCTCTCCGCGTCCCCATGGTGTGCATGGTGGGCAACCGCGCGCTTGATGATCCCGGCGCCTTCGGCGTGGAACACAACGATGCCTTGGCCGTCCGCGACCTGGGCTGGATGTTGACCTGGGTCGATAGCGCCCAGGAAGCACTGGACACAGCACTGATTGCCTATCGCGTGGCGGAAGACCGCCGCATCTTGGTGCCTTTGGCTCTCAGCTGCGACGGCGCATTTCTCACCCACTCGCAGGCCCTGGTAAAGATCCCTACAGCCGAGCAGGTCAAGAAGTTCCTGCCTCGCTACGACCGCGGCGATCTGCTGCTCCATCCCGACAACGTCATTTCGGTGGCCCCGCAGTGCAATGAGGACTGGGTGATGGAGATTCGCCGGCAGAACTACGCGATCACGGAGATCACCTGCGACGTGATACGCGAAGTCTATAAGGACTTCGAAAACACGTTCGGACGCAAGTACGGCAACCCGTTCTTCGAAGAGTACATGACCGAGGATGCGGAAGTCGTGCTGCTAGGCATGGGAACACTCTCGACCCCCGTCAAGGTTGCCATCCGCAAGATGCGAGCGGAAGGCAAGAAGGTCGGGTTTGTGCGCCTGCGCTGGTTCCGGCCGTTTGCTGGGCCGGAGCTGGCCAAGTGCCTGGAGCGCTTCAAGGCTATCGGCGTACTCGATCGCGACTTCTCGTTCGGTTCGCCCAACCTGAGTGGTGTGGTGGCGACAGAAGTTCGGTCCGCCATGTACACCGGCAGCAGCACCAGACCGCCAGTGTTGGGATTCATCGGCGGGTTGGGCGGCCGCGAAGTGACCGTGCCTGACGTGGAAAAGATGACCGACAGCGTGTTTCAAGCCGCCCAGGGTAAGGCGCAACCCCTGACGCAATGGATCGGACTGCGCGGATAACGAGTTTCCGGAGCCGGAAAGGAAAACAACATGAGCACCTTTGTAGAAGAAAAACCGACGCAAGAACTGGAAGCCTTCAAGGGAGTAAAGAAGGTTCCACACGAGGAGTATTACACCTCCGGCCACCGCACGTGCCAGGGCTGCGAGTCTGCGCAAATCATGAAATTGATGGCGAAGGCCGCGGGACCCAGAACGATTGTTCTGGGTAGCACGGGGTGCATGTACGTGGCTAACACCTCGTACTACGCTACCCCCTGGGGCGTGCCCTGGATGCACACGCAACTGGGCAGTTCTGGCTCCAGCGCACTCGGAACGGCCGCGGCATTGCGCGTCCAGATGCGCAAGGGCACGATGAAGGACGAGCCCATCAACGTCATCGCCTTCTGCGGCGACGGAGGCGGTGCGGACATGGGCTTGGCCGCTATTTCAGCGACCATGTGCCATCCGGATTACAACCTGCTGATCCTGATGTACGACAACGAGTCGTATGCCAATACCGACATCCAGATTTCCGGGACGTCGCCGTATGGTGTCAACACCTCGTTCAGCACGCCGGGAAAAGTAAAGCGCATCATGAATCATCGCTGGAAGAAGAACATGGCGCCGCTAATCATGGCCGGCCATCCGACAGTCAAGTATGTTGGAACCATCTCCACCTCCTACCCGCTGCAAGCGATGAACAACATTCGCAAGGCGCTGTCGATCGGCGGTCCGACGTTCATTCACTGCCTCAATCCCTGCCCGAAGGGCTGGGACTTTGATCCTATACTCTCTGTCGAGCTCGGCGAACTCGCCGTCAACACCGGCATTTGGCCTCTGTATGAGATCGAATGCGGTAAGCTGACTCTCTACGGCAAGACGGAACAGATCGCTAAAGGGAAATTCAAGCGTCTGCCGGTGCGCGACTACTTGCTCAAGCAAGGCCGGTTCGCTCACTTCACCGAGGAAGACATCGCATTCTTCCAGAGCAAGATTGACGAGATGTGGGAAAAGTGGCTGGTGCCGGGAATTATCCCTCTCCACAAGGATCTCTAACAATCCATAACTGCAGACAACCGGCATGCGCCTAAACATGCCGGTTGTGTTTTTGATTTTCCTCAAGTAGAGTGCGAGCACGCAAGCAAGTTACATAGTCGTCAAAAGAGCGTTCGGAGGATACTATGGTTACTTCCTCGTCGTCTTCCACTCAGCTTGAACCAAAAATCGTCAATCGCTGGATTCAAATGACCGCGGCCATTATCGCGATGATGGCCATCGCCAACCTGCAGTATGCCTGGACGCTGTTTACCAAACCTCTTACAACGAACCTGCACGCGACCTTGGCCGCGGTGCAAATTGCGTTTGCCGCATTCATCTTCGCGGAAACGTGGCTGGTACCCTTCGAGGGATATTTGATCGATCGCCTTGGGCCGCGGCTGGTCATCGGCATCGGCGGTTTGCTGGTCGGCGCGGGCTGGATCGGCTCTGGCTACTCCACGACAACCCATGGGCTGTACTTTTGGTACGCCCTCGGTGGAGTCGGGGCAGGTGCAGTTTATGGCGGCTGCACCGGCAACGTGCTCAAGTGGTTCCCAGATCACCGCGGACTCTGCGCGGGCATTGTGTCCGGCGCCTACGGCATTGGCACGGCGGTTACCGTGGCCCCCATTGACAAAATGATCAAGCAGTCGGGGTACCAACATACCTTCATCTTCTGGGGCATCCTCCAGGGCATCATCGTTTTCGTCGCTGCCATGTTCATCGTGGCTCCCCCGAAAGGCTGGTTGCCAAAGGCTTGGAAGCCCGTGGCGCGAGTTGCTCAAAGCGTCCATGACTCGACTTGGTGGGAGATGGTGAAGCAGCCCTCTTTCTACCTGATTTATATCATGATGACGCTGGTGGCTTTCACCGGCTTGGTGGTCACGTCGCAACTCAAGGAAATTGCCACCTTCTACCACGTCGACAAGGTCATTGTGGCCTGGGGCCTTTCGGCTTCGATCCTGGCGATCCAGTTGAACCGCATCGTGAACGGCGTAACCCGTCCGCTATGGGGCTGGATTTCCGACCACATCGGCCGCGAGAACGCCATGTTCGCTGCCTTCCTGCTCGAGGGCTTAGCCGTTTGGGCGTGGGTGCAGACCATCAATCGGCCTGTTTTGTTCGTGCTGTTGTCGAGCGCCGTTTTCTTTGCCTGGGGCGAGATCTTCTCGCTGTTCCCGTCCATCACGGCGGACCTGTTCGGCCGGAAATGGGCTACGACGAATTACGGACTGGTGTACACTTCGAAGGGCACGGCCTCCATTTTTGCCGCACCGGTGGCCGCTTATGCGATGGTCAGGGCGGGTTCTTGGGTGCCGGTGTTCTACGTCATGATAGCCTGCGACATTGCCGCCGCTTTCATGGCACTGCTGCTCTTGAAGCCGTTGGCGAAACGCACCATCGCGGCAATCGACCTGCGAGAACAGAAAGCAGCCGATGCAAAATTGGCGCACACCTAAGAAGCAATTGGTGTGCTGAGCTTCTTCGTCCGAGCGGTTGCGCGGCGCGCAACACCAAGAGCAATCGTAGCGATAGCAGGCCAGCCGCTCGTGAGTGCATACAAGGCCTTGTGCGGTGTGCGCAGGAACGACATGCCGCGTGAGCGGTCAGGTGATGGCGGCTGATTACGTTTATTGACCAGGCGCCCAAAAAACGCCTGACCATGTGATAAGAAAGTGGTAACCTCAGTTCGCGTTGTTCACCACTTGCGTCTTGGGGGTGTTGCCGACAAGAGCTGTGACAACGATGTTTTGCGGGGGTTGCTGTTCTCTGATACGGTTTTTCACTGCGTCCGCTTTCGTGCGCATATCGCGCTGACATCCACAAGTTCAACCAACACGTTCCAGCCGCCGTACGATTTGCTCGACTAGGTGCTGCACTATTTTTCAGTCGCTGGGGTCAAAATTTCGATCGTTTAAATCACCGTGGCGGTTTTTTTTCTTGACACGCATTCGTCAAATGCGCTAAAGCCCAAGACCGCCATACATTGGTCCGATAAGCTGACCAGTCGTTTCGTGGGAGGGGAAAATGAATTCACTTAGGACGTCGTTTGTGCTTCTGGCTTTGGTCTTGGGTCTTGCCGGGACAACCCTGCGCACCCAGGCCCAGAGCGAGAGTCCCACCGGAGTCGGCCTACAGGCCTCCTCCGCAACAGCGAGCAAGGCGGAAGTGGATCAGTTGCGTAAGGAATTGGCTGCGCAGCGGCGCACGATTGAGCAATTGAAAACGTTGGTTGAGCAACTGGTTGAGGTAAAGTCGGGAACTCCCGCGCCAGCCCCACAAGCTCATCTGATTAACGCGAACTTAACGCAGCCCGCGACTGTGGCCGAAGCGGAACCCGAGGCGCTCCCCGAGCCTTACCAAAAACCCGCGGAGAAAAAAGAGAGCGCACCTCCCGTGACCGCGGGATGGAACGGGGAACATTTCTTCATTAAGTCCGCCGACGGGCAATTTCAAATTCAGCCGTATGGGTACGTGCAGACCGATTACCGCGCGTATACAGGTGATGGCGCTCCCGCGGACACCTTCACCCTGCGCCGCGGCCGGTTTGGCTTTCAAGGGAATTACGGCAGCCACTACCAGTTTGGCCTCTTGCTCGATGCCGCCGCCTCAGCAGGCGCCACCGTCCGGGATATCTACTTGAACGCGAAATATAACAACGCGATCCAGATCCAGGCGGGGCAATTCAAGGAACCCTTTGCTCAGGAACTGGCCGCCGGTGTCACGAACATCGATTTCGTGGAGCGCGGTTTGCAGGCCCTGCTGTATCCCTCCGCTTCTTCCGCTTATCGCAGCCCCGGCGCCGTGATTCACGGCGACATTCACGGCGGCGCGTTCCAGTATTGGGCCGGCGCCTTCAATGGCAAAGGTTTTTCCACCAACAACACCACAAGCGTGCCGGAGGCGGTGGGCAGAGTCCGCTTCTATCCCTGGCGCGACAAAAAAGACAGCGTGCTGCAGGGGTTGGCCTTTGGCGGATCCATCGCTTACAGCCAAACGCGTGGCCTTTCCAACGAACTTACGCCCAGCATGGCGGGGCCGGACGCCGCCTTCACGTTCTTCCCGCAGTTCCAGACCAACGGGAATGTGTGGAGGTATGAGGGTGAGTTCACTTATCTGAAAGGCCCCTGGGGATTCCGCGACGAATACGTGCAGGCAACTTACGACCGCACCGGAGTCGGCACGCTGACCTTAGGCGGACTTGGATTTGCGGATCTCCCGGTCATTCGATTCAAGGCTTGGAACACGGCCGCCACGTACCTGCTGACGGGGGAAAAGCGGCCGGAAAACGGCACGCCGCGGGTGAAACACCCTGTATTTGGCCCAGAGACGGAGAAGGGCGGCACCCACGGCTGGGGAGCGTGGGAACTCGCGTTCCGTTACTCCGGAATTCAAGGCAACGAACCCGGAATCTTTTTCAATAACGTTTTTACGCCTCAGAATGTGCCCACTTTCAACCAGCACACCGACCAGTTCACCTTTGGTGTTAACTGGTATTTGAACTATTGGGTGCGCTACCAGTCCACCATCAGCATTGACCGCTTGAAGGACCCGAGCACCATCGGTGCCACGCCGCAGAATTACTATGTGTTCTTACAGCGGCTGCAGTACCGCTTCTAAGCCCACTGGCCTGATGGAGACCCATACGCATTCCCAACACGGAAAGCACCTTGGTGGCACTGAAGATTCGAGTGGAATTCCTAGAGGAGGATTTTCGATGAGGTCCAGACTGGCAAAGATTATTGAAGTCATGGCGGTAGTGGCCCTCGCGTTCCTGATAAACAGTTGCGGGGCGCAGAAGTATTGTCCCACATGCGGCACCACTGTGAACGGGGCCTACACCGTTCTCGACGTCGTCCCGGTTCCCGAGCACAATCCCACCGGCGAGCCCGGTGGTCCCTTCAACTCCTTCGACATAAGTTGGTTCGATCCCACTCAGCAAAAGATGTATGTGTCCGACCGTATCGGACTGGACATTGTGGTCGTGGACGCCAAAAACAATTTCGCGGTGAATACCGTTGGCGGCCTCAATCAGGTGGCCAACGCCGGGAATAACGCCAGTCCGTGCTGGGGCCCGCAGCTTGATCCGGCTGATGTCCAAGGAATTCCATCCATCGTTACCGGTCTTGGCCAGGTGGATCCTACAAGACCCGGTAATGGACTGACGCGTTTTGGCTGTAGAAACGCGCCTTACTTCGCCAACTTTGGCAACGCCTTCCCTGGATTTGGCCCCAACGGAATGTTCGGCGGGTTTCCCGGGGCGCAATGCTGCGCTGCACGCGCGAATGGCGTCAATCCCATTTCAGGTCCCGATGGGTTGCTCGTGACTCCAGACGGGAAAACGCTGGTGGTCGGGAGCGGCAGCGCTTCTCTCGTCATATTCGACCTCACCAGCAATCCTGCGACGGTGCTGGCCGCCTTCTCCACCGGCGCCTCGCCCGATTTTGACGGTCCGGCCGGCGTGGCCCCCTGCATCCAGACCTGGAACGGCGGCGCTGGCAGCGATCCCACCTGCGCAGACGACCGCGCCGATGAAATGGGGTTTGGGACCGTCGGAGGGCACGATATTGTCGCCGTTGCCAATGGCGACCCGGGCCTTCCGTTCGTCACCCTGGTCGATATAACGGACATCGACAACCGCAAGTTTACGCCGCCGTTTACAACCCCGGGGCAGGGACACTGCCTGCCAGTAAACTACCCCGCGTACCCCGCGAATGGGGACGCTACAAACAATTACACCTCGGCGAACCCCCCCGCCTGCATCCTCGGCCAGATTTATTACGATGCAGTGAGTCCACAAGATTCGACGGTGGCTGTGGACTCGGCGGGAGGCGCCTGCCCTGATCCTTCCACCCTCGTGCCCTCCGGCGCATCGGGCGGCCCCTTTCCCCTTGTTGCGACGGGCGGAACGATAACCATACCGTGCCATCACGCCCCAGTTGTCGACGCGAACACGGGCTTCTTCATCACAAACAACGGGTCCGCTGGGGCAGGGCAACAGGCAGAGTTCGCCGTGGCAGGGACTGGCGCTATAGCCTTCAATCCACTGCACGGCACTTTCTATCTCGAGAATCTCAATTGCACTGCCTCCACTTTGGCCACGCAGTCCAGCGTCGCCGTGGGATGCATTGATGAAATCGACCCGCGAATCGGAAACCCCGCCGGACCAGTCGTTATCAACGTTGTTCCCGTTTACAATTGCATGCCTGCGGGCATCGTCCAGGGCCCGGGCCACGATTTCTTCGTCGGCTGCGGCGGCCATGATGGCGTCCAGTTCCCGCCCTTGCTGATCATTTTTGACGGCACCTGCACCAGCAGCGCCACCTGCCTTGCCAGTGAGGTCAAAATCGACCAGAGCGGCGGCACCGACGAAGTCTGGTACAACCCCGGCGACAATCGCTACTACACCGCTGGAAGAGACATGCCGAACGGGCCAGTGATGGGCGTGGTGGATGCAGCAACGCGCCGATGGCTGGTCAATGTGCCGACAGGCTCCAATTCCCACAGCATCACGGTTAACCAGTTTACCAACCAAATCTTTGTCCCCTTGCAGGCGGGCCCGCGTTGCGGCACGCAGAGTGGCAACGGCTGCATCGGTGTATACGGCCGGCAATAGCCTGTTGCGGCATAGACTCAAATGATGGCGCGAGTCGGGCCACTGAGCCTGAAGATCTAGGCTCAGTGGCGCTGCCAGCAAAGTCTCCGGTGTATAATAGCCAACCATGCGAGTTTCCAACCGGCTGGGCTGAAATGCAGCCTCACGCATATCCGACGACTGAAGTGCGCCGTCTTCCTTACTGGCGGGGCTTGGTGCTGTGGCTCTGCGCCGTCTCGCTCCTTATTGCTTTAGCAAGTCGTGTCCCTCGTTTTTCCGAGAGCGAAACTTCCTGGGTTCAGTCCGGCTCCCCGCAGATGACGGCCAAACTCCTGGCCAAAGACATCTACCTGTTGCAGCCGCCGGCATCCGGCTTCTTTACGTTCCTGCGCACTATCCTCATTTGGAAAGCGGCAGAGGAAGAGCGTCCTGTTCTAGCCACTTCCCTGGACAATTCTCTTTACACTCGTCCACCGCCAACCTTGTAGCATCAGCCGCTAATATAGTCTGCGGATTTTTGCCGACCCTTCCCCGCCTCAAGCTCGAAAGGCACAAGGCGATAGAGTCAACTGAAACATGTTCGGAGGCCAGCCTAGGGCAGTGTAAGGAGGAAGTTATGAATAATATTCTGCAAGGATTTTCATCGAGTCATATGGGCCGCGCCTGCATGATTTTCTCGGCAGCGGTGGTAGTTGCGTCCGCACCCAGCCTGATCGCCAACACCAAGCCCACCGAGGTTCCAGCAAAAGTGATCGCGCACTTGCCCTTGCAGGAACCCGCGGGCAGCGAGATGCTTCTCCAATCCAAAGGAGACAAGCACTTCCTGTACGTCCAGAAGGCATCCAAGCAAGGCTTTACGGTGGTTGACGTGACGAAACCTGCGCTTCCCAGTTTGGTGAACCGTGGAGCACCATCGAACGATGCCACGGCCGGAAAACTCGAGATGGTAAGCCCTGACGTTGGCCTCGCAGAAGTCCCGGACAAGAATTCCAAGGGAGTCATCCGAAACACGGACAATCCCACGGAGACCGTAAAGATACTTGATCTGAGCGATCCCGCGCACCCCAAGGTACTCCAGACTTTTACCAACGTGACCAGCATCCTCCAGGATCCCAGCCGCGGCCTGATTTATTTGGCCAACAACGAAGGGCTTTGGATCCTCAATCATTCCAAGCCTGTACTCGTGCCAGCGAAGAAGAAACGGCCGTGCGGTTCGGAGGATGCCCTTGCTTCCATGCCGCCCGACTGCGAATAAGCCGTCCGCCAACGTAATGGCACAGCCAGAGGATTGACTATTTAACGCGGGTTTCTTGGTAGTGAAAGGCTTTCCACTGCCCGTCGTGCTTCACCCAGATTTCGCCAACCAAGATTTTTTCAAACGGCACCGTGGACTTCGGGGGGAATTTGATAAAGACCTCGTAGCGGACAAAAGCTGCATCCGGGCAGAGCGTCGTCACCTTGAGGAAGGAAAGGGCGTAGTCCGTGACCGTGCTCTGCTCGAGCTCACTCAGAGCCTTCCACTTGTAACGTTCACCCCCGCCGTCGGCCTCGACGGCCACGTAATCGTCCGTCAAGAGTTCGCCATACGCTTTTTGGTCTTTGTTCTTGATGGCTTGCCATTCCGTCTTGATTTTCGCGTCAAGCACATTCGTGAGGTCCGCCTGGGCCGTGGGCTTGGTGGGCTGGCTGGTTCCGCCCTGCGGCTGCTGTCCGAAAATGAAGAATACCAGCGCAAAGGCTGCGCACTCCCAGGCAAAATAAGTCCGCATTGCTTTTCGTCTCCCGTCCTGATTTGCGTCCGCATTAATTGCGATTAGCCTGCGGGCTTCACCGGGTAAGCGACCTTAGGGGTGCGCGCGTCGGCGAAGCAGTGCGAGTATTACAGGGCCCGCACCAGGCCGTCAAAGCCGCAGTTAATCAATACGCGCCAGGATTAATTTTAATTGTTGCCTGCGCACATCCTCGAGAGTCAGGATTCTGTTCAAACCCCCACCACGGAAAAAGGAGTGTATCCGTCATGACACCTTCAGGGCGTAAGATCGCTATTTGGTCGGCTCTAGTCCTACTGATGATTTGCTTCAGCCTTCCCGCAGACTCCCAAGACATCATCGCGTTGGTAGGCAGCGGGTCGAATGTTCCCACGCCGCTCTACTCCCACTGGATCGAAGAATATAACAAGCTCAGCCCCGGCGTGCAGGTCCGTTATCTCAGCACGGGGACGGTGAAGGGCATCGAGGATATTTCCCGTGGCGTCGGAGATTTCGCTGCCGGTGAGGTGCCCATGAGCGACGAACAATTAAAGGCCGCGGACTCCCCCATTCTGCAAATTCCCACAGTGCTGGTCGCCATCGTGCCCATTTATCATCTTCCCGGCGTAAAAAGCGGCCTTCACTTTTCGGGGCCCGTCCTCGCAGAAATTTTCCTTGGAAACATCAAAACCTGGGATGACCCCAAGATAAAAGAAATCAACTCCGGCCAGACCCTCCCGCATCTGGATATTTCCGTAGTCCATCGCACGGAGGGAAAAGGTTCCAACTACATATTCAGTGATTTTCTATCGAAGACCAGCCCAAAGTGGCACAGCCAAATTGGCAAGACTCCTTCACCGGCCTGGCCCGTAGGGGTTAGCGCAAATCGCGGCGAAGACATGATGGAGAAGGTGAAGAGCACATCGGGGGCGATAGGCTATATTGAACTCGGTTTCACCTTAACGGACAACGCCGTCAGTGTCGGCCAGGTCCAGAGTCCCGCCGCAAGGTTTTTGGGGGCCACCGAGTCAAGCATTACCGCTGCTTACCACTCCCTCGAAAAGTCCATCCCGGCGGATTTCCGAGTTTCGCTTACCAACGCTCCCGGCAACGACGCATATCCGATAGTGAGTTTTACATGGCTTTATGTGCCTGAAAGATCATCCTCTCCTGAACGATCCAAAGCGCTCGCCAGTTACATCGAGTGGGCGCTCACGACGGGGCAGAAAAGCGCGGAGAGGCACGGGTACACGCCGTTGCCCGCGTCCCTTGCGCCTAAAGTTCTAGCAAAAGCGCGATCACTGCACTGAGCCTATCCGCAGATTCCTTGGAGATTTCAGGTCAACCCCGGGAATTGTTTTCCACCCTGTCTGGCCGCCGAAGGCGAGCGCTTGTTCCGTGTTGATAAATCTCAACGCCAGTTCGACACCGGAATGGTCATCGTCGTTCAACGCGGCGCCAAGCCGAGTGCCGAGCTGATCGAACGAACAAACGGCATTCGCAAACAGTGGATTGACTATTTCTCCATGACCACCGGGCGCCGCGCGTCCATGAACGCAAACCCCGACTGACCGGGGTGCCCTGGTTGGCCGTGGCATCTGATTGCCGAAAAGGTCGGCAAAGAGAATGAGCATTTAGCGATGCACTGGAGTCTCCAGGTTCCGCGCGGCAAAGTCCAGCACCGCCGTGACTAACTCTCGGGTCAGGTCGAACCATTCCATGATCTCTTCTATGCTGGCTCCTGCCTCAAGGTTCTCGAAAACCGTAGCCACCGGCATCCGCGTACCACGGAAGACCCACGCCCCGCTCACTTTTCCGGGTATGCTCTCAACAGCCGGGCATTGTGATCAATCAAGCGCAGCTATAATAAGCTCCTTCGGGTTATCGTACGCCAGAGTAATTAACAGGACATAGGGCAGGTTATATCGGAAGCGGCGGTCCACGAACAAGGTGAAAGGTGAAGACACTCACGTCATAACCGTGATTTGATGCCGGGCTTGGGTGGTCAAAATATGAATCGCCCGCCTGCCTTTGAAGTCAACGACATTCGTCGCTCTCATCTAACTTTCCTCGATGCGTTTTTATGGCTGACAGCCCTGCAGAGTCAAATCAAGAGTGGTAAACGATGTCTTTAATAAGTCTCAACACCGGGTATTGGTCTCTTCGTTTAAGATAGGCTCGCTGGGAATCACCTGGGTGCCGGCGAGCCCCTGCGAGCCGGGTCTGCGCTCTCAACTTTGAGAGCCTTTGGACATGGCCCAAGCGCTCGGCGTTCTTTCCCTGGAGGCAGCATGTGTGCATCAATAGCTTCGCGACGCGATTTTTTGATACTCACCGGTACAGGCATCGCCGGCACGGCGCTGGCCGTCAGGGCATCGAGCGGTGATCACATTCGGGTCACCCCCGAGGAAGCTGCAAATCGCGTCGACATCTTCATTGAAGAAAGACCCTTCACCTCCTACATTTGGCCTCACACCCTGAAAAAACCTGTGCTCTACCCCCTGCGTACCGCCAAGGGCACCATCATCACTCGCGGCTTTCCCCTTGAGCCTCGCCCTGGCGAGCGCCTCGACCATCCCCATCACGCCGGCCTTTGGTTCAACTACGAGAGTGTCAACGGCATTGATTTTTGGAATAATTCCGACGTCATCAAAAAAGAAAATGCCACAAAGATGGGTACCATTCGTCATCGCTCCATCGTTTCGGCAAAAAACGGCTCCCAACAAGGCGAACTCGAAGTGGAAGCCGATTGGCTAACCTACGACCAAAAAATATTGCTTAAGGAGCACACGCGATTCGTCTTTCGGGGCGGGCCCGACTTTCGCAGCGTGGATCGCATCTCTACTTTGCGCGCGCTCGACAACAAAGTCGTTTTCCAGGACCAAAAGGACGGTCTCTTGGGTCTTCGCGTCATCCGCGCCCTCGAACTCCCTTCCGACAAGCCCGAAACCTTTGCCGATTCCAGCGGCCGCCCCACAACCGTGGCCAAGTTGGACAATACAGGTGTCAACGGCTCTTATCTCACCAGTGAAGGCAAGACGGGCGATGCCGCATGGGGAACGCGGGGCCGCTGGTGCAACCTGAGTGGAAAGGTTGGTGATGAGCCTGTCACCATCACCATGCTCGACCACCCTTCCAATCCCGGCTTCCCCACCTTCTGGCACGCCCGCGGCTACGGCCTCTTTGCCGCCAACCCGCTGGGCAAAAAGATTTTCACCAATGGCAAGGAAGAGCTGAATCTCTCGCTGGCTCCCAACGAAAGCGTCACCTTTCGTTACCGCATCCTGATCTTTTCTTCCATCGCTACGCCCGAAGCCACCGAAACCGCTTACAAAGAATTCGTCGCTGCCTATCACTGATCGACCTGGTGCCATCTAGGCGGCGCAAAAAGCCGACAGGGTTCGAACCGTCTGAGCGGAAGACAATGCCCGCCGCTCATTTTCTGTTTCATGAACTCAGCGGGCCATCTTTCCGTATCCCAACCGCCGCGCGCAGTCTCGCAATATTTCTGCCTCCCAAGGCGGTCGCTTTGGGTTTCTCGGATGCGCCAGATCAGAAGGAATTCGTCCCACAAGATGTAAGAACATCGCGGCAGAGTGCTTGTAGGCAGGGATGGGCTCGCGAAAGGCAACGTTCCCAAGATATTGCAGCGCATCCGAAAGCGCATAGTAGGCAGGGGCGCCCGCTTCCCACAACCGGTCCCGCTCCGCGAATTTTTCCGGTGCGAAAGTGACAAGCCCAAGCAAGTAGTCCGATCCGTACTCGATCATGTCGATGCCCAGATCGTTTCCCGTGTAGATGCGAAAATCGGGCCGCTGGGCGTCCCGAAGCGCCAGCCGCTCCACTTCCTTTGTCCGGTCGAGTGAGGAGTGTTTCATCCCCTTGATTTCCGGAATGTCCATGAGTCGCCGGAAAGTCTCTTCATCAAAAATCTCTCCGTTTGGCGCGAACATGCTTCCCAGCTCAAACGCTAGCACTTGCGAATATCCGCGGCATGCCGCCTGATAGATCACCGCCTTCTCTTTTGCCGGTTTCCCATGCAGCCGGCTCGTTTGAAACAGAATCGGGATACCCCCCTGACCGGCAATGTCGTCCATCTGCTTCCGGTACAACCCGATGATGTCACCGGGCTCACCTTCGATATAGGCGCCCGCCACGAAGGGGATATCTTTGCCCAAAGCTTCCCTGGTCCAGAGCAGCACGTCTCGTCTTTCCTTTTCGCTCAGATAGTTGACGTAGCCCGTGTCCATGTTCACAGCATTCATCAGTCCAGCGTTGTGTGTGGCCGCCAGATGACTCTCAAAGGCTTTGATTGCAATTCGACCATCCTGCTCGAAGGGAAGCAGGGCCGCTGCAATACCCTGCACTTTCCGGCGCAGTTGTCGTCGCGCTATCAGAGACTCGATGTTCATTGCGAGGCCTTGGCAATCTTTAGCCGTCCCGCCAGTTCGGAACTCTTGTAGTAGCTATCCAGCGGATAACAGCCCGAAGGCAACCCCTTCCGAGGCGCAGTCGTGCAATCGCTGAAGGTCCTGCAAATCCGCTTATGGTCGATGCGCTTTCCTTCTGTCACATCCCAAAGCAGCTCGGGATAGGTGAGAACCATTCTTCCAAGGCCGACCAGGTCCACCCAACCCTCGCGCAAGGCCGCTTGCGCGACATACGGCAGAAAATCTTGCAGATAGCTGTATGCTGTCCCGACAAAAATCAGATTCGGGAATCGTTTCTTCAGTTCCCGAGTCACGTTCATGTGCAGCGCCACCCCGGCTAAGGGATCTTCCGGTGGCTGATACCCATCCGAGGGCGGATACAACGCTGGCCGTTGAATGTGCGGATTGTAGTAAGGGCTCCCGCCGGTGAGATTCACAAGATAAATGTTCAATTCTTCGAGCAGAGACAGGAATCGTGTCGTCTCCGTGAGATCGATCTGAGTGGGATCGCTCGAACTCACGCCGAATCCCCAGCGGTACGGAATCAGGTTTTCATGCGGCTCGGGAATCCCCGGACCCAATTTCCCCTTGACCGAGAGAGCGGGGTCGGGGCGGTACGCCACGGTGTCAAATGCAGAAAGCCGCACCGCAATTTGAAGCCCCGGCGCAATGGAGCGTATGCCCTGCACAACCTCTCGCAAGAAGCGCGTGCGATTCTCGAAACTCCCGCCGTAGTTCCATTCCCGCGTGTGCGCGCTTAGAAATTCATGGCCAAGGTACCCATGGCAATGTTTGATATCCACGAAGTCGAAACCCAATTGAGCCGCCATCCTTGCCGCGCGATGGAAGTCCTCGATGATTGCGCCGATCTCCGCATCAGTCAGCAAAGGATAGTCGCTGGGGAGGCCTAATCTTCGATCCAACAACGGGTGACGATAGAGAATGCGCGGCTCTGGCCGGTCGTGCTTGTTCGGGCGGCAGAAACGCCCCGAATGTGTCAACTGCAAACCAAGTACGAGGCCGTCGTCCGATCCCGTCGTTCGCCAATGTTCTTCCACGAGAACTCTCCGCAATCTCCGGAACCCCTCTCGGGTATGCTCCGCCATCACCAGTTGATTCGGATTGGCGCGCCCTTCGTGAGAGACCGCAACCGCCTCACCACCCCATATTAACTTCGCTCCACTGCGGCCGAACCGTTGCCATCGGCGCACTGTAAGTTCACTGGGGTTGCCGTCGGCGAGGCCATCCCAACCCTCCATCGGCTGAACAGCGATGCGGTTGCCGATCCTGATTGCTCCGCGTTCGATCGGCAATCGCACCGGCGAGTCCGCGCCGCTCAATACCTTGTTGTCGCAAGGAATCATCAATTCGAGAGAGCGCAGATGTTCCTTGAAACGATCGATGTCCTTCACGCTTCCGAGGCGCAAGATATGGCTCGTGCTCACGCTGATTTCCGCTGCCTCGGCAACGCCGCCACTGCATCTGTCGCCGCGGCCCTGGCTTGCTCGATCACGTGGCGGGCCGCCTGCATTTCAAGGGTTGAAGGCATAAATGCGTACTTGACAAACCAGAGTATGCTAAAGATTCTTTGTTCCGATGTCGAGGAGCTTCCCAAAGGCACTTAATTTGAACTCATCAAACGATGCATTTACAACCGGCAAAAGGAGGAAAAGACAATGTCCATCACTCGGCGCGAAGTGTGTTCGCTGTTGCCCGCAGCATTTCTTCCCGCCCTCTTTCTACATCGGGGCTCGGGAACGCAGGAGCCTCTGCCCTCGGCAATCTATCCGTTCGAAAAGTTGCCGATTCGTACTCCGAACAACGCGCAGATTCGCGATGTCCTGAAAGGCAAGCTTGCCACCGGCGAATCTTTGGAGGTTCACGAAACAACGCTGCCTCCCGGTGGCGCGCCCCACGCGGCACACCATCATGTGCATTCCGAAATGTGGCTGATTCGAGAAGGAACCGTCGAACTGACCGTGAACAGCGCGAGCTACCGTCTCGGACCAGGCTCCGTAGGGTTCGTGCATTCGAATGACGAACACGGAATCAAGAATGTGGGCACGACACCAGCCACATACTTTGTGGTAGCTGTGGGCCCCGGCGCGGATTCGTGAGGGAAAGGGAGTAATCAGGTGGCAAGGATACGGAGAGATGTTTTGTGAACCGCGTCCTTTCAAATCTTCTGAAGAGCATGTTTAGGAAGACTGGACGCGGGCCATTTCCTTTGTGGCCCTTCACCAGATAGTCTGTTTCGGGAGTTCGCCGTGCGAGAGCATGCAATTGCCGTCATCCCCGGTGATGGCATCGGGCCCGAAGTGATCGCTGCCGGTCTGGAAGTACTCCAGTCCGTTGTGGAGAAGCTTGGCAGTTTTCAGTTGAAAGTGGAAGAGTTTCCATGGGGCTCGGACTATTACAAGAATCACGGCGTGATGATGCCAAAAGATGCGCTAGAACGCCTGCAGGCGTTCAATGCCATTTATTTTGGCGCCGTCGGCGCACCCGATGTCCCGGACCATGTAACGCTCTGGGGTTTGCGGCTGGCGATCTGCCAGGGCTTCGACCAGTACGTCAATCTTCGGCCAACGCGCATCCTTAAGGGTTTGTCGTCCCCTCTGCGCGACTGCAAACTCGGGGATCTCGACTGGTTAATCGTGCGCGAAAACTCGGAAGGTGAGTACGCCGGGCAAGGTGGTCGCGCCCACCGCGGTTTTCCGGAAGAAGTTGCCACGGAGACGGCAATCTTCACCCGCCGTGGCGTGACGCGGATCATGCGATGCGCTTTCAAGCTCGCACAAGAGCGGCCGCGAAAGCTCCTGACGGTGGTCACCAAATCCAACGCGCAGCGTCACGGCATGGTGATGTGGGACGAAATTGCGGCGGAAGTGGCGAAAGAATTTTCGGACGTCACCTGGGACAAGATGCTCGTCGATGCGATAACCACTCGCATGGTCGGTAAACCCTATAGCCTGGACACCATTGTGGCTACAAATCTGCACGCCGACATCCTATCCGACCTGGCTGCGGCCCTCGCCGGCAGCCTGGGAATCGCGCCTACCGCCAACGTGGACCCGGAAAGGCGCTTTCCTTCCATGTTCGAGCCGATTCATGGGTCAGCCTTCGACATCACGGGCAAAGGTATTGCCAATCCAATTGGCGCCATGTGGACCGCTGCATTAATGCTGGAACATTTGGGCGAGAAAGACGCTGCTCTGCGATTGATGCAAGCCGTGGAACGGGTGACAGGTTCCGGCCTTCATACCCCTGACCTCGGCGGGAAAGCGACGACACGAGAGGTCACTGCGGCGGTTTGTGACGCTATCCGCCGCTCAAGCGCATAAGTGCGAACGATCCGATCATCTCAGGCGAACTGAACCTGCGATCAATTTGGCAACGGGGGAAATGTTAACCACATCCTCGCGGCTCCACGTCCAATTGAAAAAGCTCTTCTCGTTCTTCCAGAAGAGGCGGATGTACGTTAGAGTATGGCCCGTTCAAAACGATTCATTCCAGACGGATGCCGGGCGCACATGAATGTTTCGTGGGAAGACTGGAACCTCATGCTTGACACTGTGCCCTGATAGAGTCAGCGCCGCCTGTGCCGAACCATCCTGAAGAATCGGACTAGGAGCTCGAACTATGTACGGCAATTTCTCTTCAAGTGTTGGATTACGGTACTTCGCGTGGCTGTCCCTTCTTGTCTCGGTCTCCGGCGGAGCCCTGAATTTGTTTCTGCCGTGGGCGATACCCACCGTGCCGGCGCCCGAGAGCCGCAAGACTCTGCGGATCTATTTTGTCGACGTAGAAGGCGGCCAGGCTACGCTATTCGTCACGCCGGATGGTAATTCACTTCTTATTGATACGGGGTGGCCTGGCAACGATGGCCGCGACGCCGATCGCATCGTCACTGCGGCCAAACTGGCCGGGATCAACAAGATTGATTACGTGTTAATCACACATTTTCACGATGACCACGTGGGAGGCGTGCCACAACTCGTGGCCCGAATCCCGGTAGGAACATTTATCGATCACGGAGAAAATCGCGAAACCACGGATGGGCCAACCGTTCAAGGCTGGCAGGCCTACCAGCAGGTCTTGGGAACAAGAAAGTCCAAGCGGCTTACAGTCAGGCCCGGCGATGTTCTGCCCATTCAGGGTATGAACGTAAGAGTGGTAAGTTCCGACGCCGCGCTGATTGATAAACCTTTACCGGGAGCCGGCGCGGAAAACCTCGCCTGCAAAAACTCCCAGCAGCGTCCGGCCGACCAGA
The DNA here is from genome assembly GCA_049686315.1 of Candidatus Acidiferrum sp. Taxonomy (GTDB): domain Bacteria; phylum Acidobacteriota; class Terriglobia; order Acidiferrales; family UBA7541; genus Acidiferrum. The sequence goes on from JBAVHY010000148.1 coordinate 80,907, forward strand.
CCGAAAATCTACGTTCTCTGGGAACGCTGATTACCTTCGGCAAACTCAAATTTTTGGACTTGGGCGACCTCACCTGGGACAAAGAGATGGAACTGATGTGTCCAATGAACAAGCTCGGCAAGATCGATATCTATATCGTCTCTCACCACGGCTGGTATCAAAGCAGCAGCCCTGCACTGGTGTACGGAATCGATCCTCGCGTGGCCATCATGGACAACGGCGCAAAAAAGGGCGGAACTCCTTCCACATGGGACATTATCAAAGCGTCGCCCCATCTCGAAGATCTGTGGCAATTGCATTTTTCCGAAGAGGGCGGCCCCGCGCACAACGCCCCTGAATCCTTCATCGCTAATCTCTCGGGAGGCGAGGACGCTGCCAACTATCTCAAGCTGACGGCCTCGGCTGATGGAAGTTTCGATGTGTTTAACTCGCGGACAAAAACCGCCAAGCACTACTCCCCGGCGCGCTAATGCGAGTGTTCAGCCAGGGTCGGGAATCAGCGCCATATCCCCTAACAGGAAAACGTAGCCTGCTATACCGGCAAGAAGAAATACGGCCGCGGCCCCGCTATGCAAACCAATTGACGGTCCGGAGAATCAAAAGAGGTGCAAATTATCAGGCTGCTGGAGGGACGCCGTTGATATCTGTTACTGTTAAGTTTCTCTGAATATGATCTTCAATTCTTATAATTTGACACCCCGGCAATCGATTTGTAGTCTCTCATCTTCGAGACCTCCAGAGGGGGACTATTGCTCAAATTGTAATCGAGGCATCGTTCCAACCTCATACCTGGTGGTCGTCCACGGAAGACGAAACGTGGGCGCGGGTGATAACTATGCCTGAGAGCAGCAAGAGTTGGTGCAAAGTATGACAACGGCGTTTCTTAAATCAACCGACAAGGTTCCGGCCTCCAGCAATGGCGATATCCTCCAGGATGCGCAGATTTCTTCGGCTGTCGAGGATGTACTCGCGGTCACCCAATTCGTCGACATTCACACTCACCTGTTTTCTCCGGCCTTCGGTAAGCTCGGGTTGTGGGGCATCGATGAGCTGGTGACCTACCACTATCTTGAAGCTGAGTTCTTTCGATCTTGCGATACCTCACCACAGGAGTACTGGTCGCTCTCTAAGCGCGGGCAAGCCGATGCCATCTGGCGAACTCTCTTCGTCGAAAATACTCCCGTCTCAGAAGCCACGCGCGGGGTTATCGCCGTGCTCAAGGCTTTCCAATTGCCTACGGAGCGCGCGGACTTGGCCGAGGCGAGGGCATTCTTCGAAGCGCAAACTCTTGAGGCGCACGTCCACAGAGTGCTTCAGATGGCCGGCCTCTGCACGGTGGTGATGACGAATGATCCCCTGGATCCAGAGGAAACCGCATTCTGGATGAACGGGGTCGCCATCCACAAGCAATTTCGAGCGGTATTGCGGCTGGATCGAATTCTATGCAACTGGTCCACGCACTGGCAGATGTTGGCCAGTCAGGGCTATCGGGTTGACCAGTTGGCCTCGGGAAAGTCCGCGACGGAAGTCCGGCGGTTCTTGATGGACTGGTACAAACGCATGCAACCCGTGTACATGGCCGTCTCGCTGCCAGACACTTTTAAATATCCCGAAGAGTCTGTCAGCAGCCAATTGCTAAGGGAGGCGGTGCTGCCTGCTTGCCGCGAGTTAAATTTACCCCTCTCACTCATGATGGGAGTGCGCAAACAGGTCAATCCTTCACTGCGTTTGGCGGGCGACGCCTTGGGCAGGTCGGACCTGCGATCGCTCGAAAATCTATGCCGCGAGTTTCCATCCAATCGCTTCCTGGTGAGTGTACTCAGTCGGGAGAACCAGCACGAACTTTGTGTTTACGCGCGGAAGTTTTGCAACCTGATGCCGTTCGGTTGCTGGTGGTTCTTGAACAATCCCTCCATTGTAGAGGAAATCACTCGCGAACGCATCGAGATGCTTGGCGCGAGTTTCATTCCGCAGCATTCCGATGCTCGGGTGCTCGAGCAGGTGATCTACAAATGGAACAACGCCCGCAGGACTCTGGCGCGTGTCCTTTCGGACACCTATCGCCTTTTGTCGGAGGACGGTCGAGGCGTAACCCGAGGCGACATTCAGCGAGACGTTACGCGCCTTTTTCGTTCAAACGCCGAAGGTTGGATGGACTCGCGAGCACCAGTTTCCGAGTCGCCCACGCAAGCCTTGTAGGCAAGACTGGACTCCGGAGCTCCAAAGCGCCGTTCACAGACTATCGCTTCGAGAATGGGCGCATCTGTCTCGGCAAGAAGAAAATCAATTCAGTAAGGTCTTTGACGGTCGGGCAGTCGGCATCAAAGAAGTTCACGACGACATCTGGCTGGTCAGCTTAAGGAGTATGATGTGGGACACTTCGATCTGGAGACTCGGGTGCTCGAGCGCTCGAAAATCCGTTCGGCCCAAAAGTGTTACCTATGTCTTTAGGTACGTTGTGTCACCCATGTGTCCGGGCCGGACCCTGAAAATAATGGTGGGCCTGGGTGGACTTGAACCACCGAACTCGCCCTTATCAGCATTGCGGTCGTTGGTCGCGGTCCTGGAAATTCAGGATCTTTGAAGAGCAAGGGTGCCAATTCTCGCCAGTGATCTTCCATGAATGCAGGAACGGCTAAAGACCGGTCGCGATATTCCGTTCAGGGAATGACTCTTGAGAGTTCGAGAACCGAGAATCCAGCTGATTTTGCGACCTTAGCCAATCGGCGTGGGCCGAGGTGACCGAGGATTGCCCAACGACTCAAAAATCTGCGGGAAGAATGGTGAATGGAATCGTAGGGCGATCTGTACGATTGTGCACCGCTCAGTCCGACTTGATGCAAATCCAAAACACTACACTTGAGGCGGCTACTTCACCTTTGGGTAGGGATTAGGAATGCTCCGGGTATTCTCTCATCCAACGTCGCAAGAATTGCGCTTTTTGCCTTGGCGAGTTGTGCGAGATGGCCGTCGGTAGTTTGCTTTGCAGTCTTGACCCAAGCTGGAATATGCGAGACGTCATGATCGTCGGTGATGAAAGTGAACTTCAGCGAATTTCCTGTCTTAAGACGGAGTAATAGGGTGCGTGCGTGGGCGATGGTGAATCCATACTGTGGTGCCTGTGTGAGGACCCGGACGAAGCCAAGTTCCGTAATCGAACAAGTTGCCAGTTCCGGAACTCCCCTTGAGGCCAGAGTGTGCACCCAGCTAGCGACCCGCTCGTGGAATTCGTGTTGGAGGAAACCCAACGCAACGAGACCGTTCACGTCGAGGAGATACTTCATGGGAAGTCGGATAAAATCTCATGGATCTGTTTGCTGCTCAAGAGTTGAGCGTCTGGACCCGCACTCAGAACCGGAAGGCCGGTAATGGTGTCAACGACAATACTTACTTTCCGTGCGCGCGTGCTTCGTGGCGTCAACACAATACGCCCCCCCTCCACCTTTGCGTCGAGTGGGTCTCCTGTCCGTAGGCCAAGTTTGCGGCGAATCGGACCTGGAAGAACGACCTGACCTTTCGTTGAAACCTTGGTTTCCATGGTAAGACAATCTTACCCCAATCTGTCTTCGGTAACAACCCTTACACCCGAAGTGTGCGTTCAAACAGTTGGGCTGAATGCCGCCAAAAAAAGATCGGCATCGAGCCGATGGAGAGGTTTTTTCGCTTGACATTCCCTTGTATAGGACATTTTTATGACAGAGAAAATCGTGGGCACAATCAAGATAACGTATACGGGATCTATTTTGGCTTACAAGTTAAGTGGTTGACCGACCTCACGGTGCAAACGGTTTTTGGGGAGATGGGCCGCGAGCGGGATTTAGCGGAATAACGCTTCCTCGAACCGGTCTTGCACAGCGAGGAGAGTCTGCACCGAACCGAACCAAGCATCCGGGATAGCTCTACACTGGCCGACTCGTTACCGATTGACCCCTCAAGGAACTCGATGGCGATTTGGCATCATTCCACGATGAATTGCGTCAGCTCGAGCCCATAAGCCGTATTCACTAGTGATTGATCTGGGGACCGGTGTCGAAGACGAGATATCGGGCGAAGAATGGAAGGACTTCAGTATAGAATCGTCCATCGACGCCCCAGTTCGAGTCGTCCCACGTTCCGTCGTACTCTTCCGCCTGATATGCAATTCCGTATTCTCTCAGCTTGCGGGTGAAAGCTTGGTTGGCATACACGTGGTCAAAATTGGCATCGGAACGATTCCAGTCAAATTTGAACCCTCGCAGAGAATTGAGATTGTCGGCATATTTGCCAATCATCGTTTCGAGATAAAAGTTGTTACGGAAGCGATCCATGAGTGTGGCATCGATCATCAACCGACCGTTTTCTTGGCGCGCCAGCGGGTCGATGAACAGAGGCGGTTTGTCGGGATTGGGCAAATGAGCTTGAAACATGGTGGTAAAAATCCGTGTACCTCCATCTTTCTTCACGTCATCCATGGATTTGGCATTAGCCAAAATATCCCATTTGGGTATTGCCGCACTGAGCCCGACACCGGTCCCGGTCCCCACCGGGTGCATTGCATACACAGAGCCAAAGACATCCGAATGCCGCATACCGAAGCGGAGAGCTCCATATCCTCCAATGAAAACTCCGGCAATGCCTCGCGAGTCCCTGTTGGGTATGGTTTTGAAATTTGCATCGACGTACGGCACTAGTTCCTCAATCGCGAAATCTTCCCATTTGCCAGTGGCAGAAGAGTTGACGTACCACGAACTTCCGAGCGGGGTGTTCATGTCAACCGCTACGAGGATAAATTTCTTGATCACGCCCTCCGCAATGGCCCGATCAAACAGGCCCTGAGCATCTCTGTGATCAAAATCGAAACGATAGTTATCCTCGAAAGGATTCGGAAGAAAATAAATAACCGGGAATCGCCGCGTAGATGAGAGGTACCCAGGAGGCAGATAGATCACCATCTTGCGCTCAGTGCTGACACCGATCTTGTTGTCGGCAAAGTTCGTGGAGGTGATCTGCCGGTCGACGATCTGGCCCTGCGTCGATTGCGCCAAAGTAGAAACAGCGCTCAATGCGATGGCGAGCAGAGCAGTTGCGCCGAGCATCTTTTGCTTATTCATGAGACTGTGCCCTCATTTCGGGGAATCGCCATGCAATTCGACTGGATCGGCAGAATGGCCAGATACCACGCGGGGCCAATCAACTCCCAATTGAGCACCCGCAGGTGTCCACGGGCTGCCAGTACAGCCATACAGATTGTTGCTACCAGAGCCAAAGCGAGAGCCCGGCGTCGGTTGATTGTTCCGCCGCACCTGCTGAAGCAAACCCCTGCGATCGCGGGAAGCAGAAAGAGCAGGAGACAGAACCGTGGCAGCGACTCCTGGCGAAACCGTAGCAGACAAAACAAACAAGGTAGAAAGCAGCAGATTGCACTGACCACAAACGTGCGGCGCGAAACCGATTCAACGGTGAATCCGGCGGCCCATGCGCAAATCAGCAACACAAGAACCTGGCAGAAAAGCAATATGGCTTCTATCGGGTTAGTCGAAATGAGGCTCAGCTGCCACCCATATACGAAGTAATTTCGAAGCTCCGAGCTGATGGCAAAGGAGAATCCCATCAACATGAAGCTGCATGGGAGCGCCAGACCGGGAGCGGCTAACCAGGGACGCCAGCCGTTCCACAATTGCAACTGACGACGCGCCACAAGCCCCGATACATCTCGCATCCCTCGCCACGCAGTCTCACGGGTTTCGATCAGATCGCCGAGGACAATCTCGCGCTCCGTGGGCGTTAATTGCAGAGTCATGACTTCGATGAGCTTCCATGCAATATTTTTCATTCGGCCCGTTCCGTCTGTTGCGCCGCCCAGGGCGCCCGATCGCTGATGCGGATCATAGTGTCGTAGAAGCTTTTTGCTGCAGCTGTACCGGCGGGCGTTATGCGGACCATCCTCTTCGAGCGGCCCCCTCGTTGAGGAGTGCCTTCTCCCATCCAGGTCTTGACCAGTCCTTTGGCCTCAAGCCGGTCGAGCGTTGTGTACAATGCGCCTATCGAACAAGTCCGGCCTGTCGCCCTCACAATCGCTTCACGCATTGCGACGCCGTAGGCTTTCTCGCCCAGTGTGGCTGCCGCTGTGATCAGAAGGTATTCGAATTCGCCGAGCATCGTTATAACTACAATGTGATACTAATGCGCGGCCTTGTCAATAGAAAAGAGGAGGGAGGCGTGAGTTCAAATGGTGCGAACAGCTCACTGCGCTCATTGACTGCGATTTTGGTCGAAGTTCGTGCCAGATAAGCAACGATAAACGCATTATAAAAGGGCGCCCGTTTGGAGTAGGTTTTGATCGTTCGCATCTCTACCTACAACAAGGAGCGCCCTCATGAATGACGCCAAGTATATTGGGCTGGATGTACATCAGGCAACGATCTCGGTGGCCGTTCGGGATTCGCGCGGGAATCTGGTGATGGAGGCTATTGTCGAAACGAAAGCGGAGACGATTCTCCAGTTTATTCGCGGCCTGCGCGGCAGTTTGTCGGTGACCTTTGAAGAAGGAACCTCGGCCGCCTGGTTGCACGATCTGCTCCAGCCTCACGTCACCCGAGTGCTGGTCTGCGATCCGCGCAAGAATGCCCTGTTGAAAGTCGGGAACAAGAATGACCGCATCGATGCCTGCAAGCTGTCCGAGCTGTTGTATCTGAACAAGCTCAGCTCGGTGTATCACGGCGAGCCGGGTATTCGAACTCTGAAGGAGCTGGCACGCAGCTACATAGCGATGACACGCGATTTGACGCGGGTGATGAGTCGGCTGAAGGCCATTTACCGAAGCTGGTGGATTCCTTGTGCCGGTCAGCAGGTGTATGCACCGCGCTACCGTGCGGAATCGCTCGCAAATATTTTGGAAGCCGGCGTACGCCGTCGTGCCGGACTCTACTGCCAGCAGTTCGACGCCTTAGCGGCATTGCGCCAGCAAGCGCGGCGAGAACTATTAGCGGAAGCCCGGAAACATCCGGCCATGAAATTACTGCGGCAGATTCCTACCATTGGCCTCATCCGCGCCGCTTTGTTGATCGCTCTGATGCAGACGCCCAATCGCTTCCGCACCAAACGACAACTCTGGGCCTACTGTGGCTTGGCGCTGAGGACGTACACCAGTGGGGAATATCGCTTCGTCGGTGGGCAACTGAAACGCTCCAAGAAGGTCCTGGCCGTCCGCGGGCTCAACATCAACCATAATCACGATCTGAAAAATATCTTCAAGGGTGCAGCGACGCGAGCCGCCTCGACCGTGGGACCTTTCCAAGACTTTTACCAAGCCTGCGTCGCCCGAGGCGTGAAGCCACATTTGGCGCGCCTCACCTTGGCGCGTAAGATCGCGGCCACCACTTTGCTCGTTTGGAAGAAAGGAGTTCGTTTCGACGCAGAACATCTGAAACAACAGGCAGCTTAAGCGTTGGGTGAGGACCGTCCTTTGCTGGATTTATTTCTGGTGTTGGCTTTTCGGTTCTTCTAACGCTTTGGTTCGAGGGTGAGTCTCCACAAGCGCGTTAGGCGGAGAGTGTGCTCCGAGCACCGCGAGTCTCTTGATAAACTATAGGCCCCCTCGGACAACCAGAAAGCTATAGGCCTCGAGCCTCAGATAGAACCATGGTTGACAACCTTCAACCGCGCAGCTTGTCTTGCTTCAGAATCCGAAAGCGCCGTCACGAGAACAGAATGGATCTACAAAGAGCGAATTCCCCAGAGTCTTTCAACATGACATGGGCTGGAGAGCTCAGCGAACAGCCCCGCTCCTTCCAGTCGCCAGAGATGTTTTTTCTCTTGACCCTCCCCTTTAGAGAACGCGCTTGTATTGACTGCTCTCACCACCTTCAGAGTGGTCAGCTACACCGAAGTTATCTCGAAACGGGGTTGTTGGAAATGAAGGAATGCTCCCGGCGTTCCTCCGACGTGTAACGGTCACAAAATATCCCGAGCGCAACGATCTTACCCAGCTGACTCTCGGGTCCAGACTCCAGGCCAAGCGCGGAGATCACTTCCTACAAGCCGTTACCAATCTTGACAACTTCCGAAGCCCGTTTCGGGATACCTTCGTTCATTGTCTCCGACACTCTCCTGAGATGTCCTCATAGCCGGGGCTTCACGGGTCATGGGTCTTCACAGGCAGCTGCAGATAGGACGCCCGCTGCGCCTCCCGATATACCGTCAACTTGGTCACGCGTACCTGTTGGAGGCTGCGTTGCTGCATCAATCGGATTCCATCCGATCCGGGCGGCGATTTGTTGAGCTGTACTGTGAACTTGATTGGCGACAGCGGCCACAACTCGGGATAGGGACGTCGAATCGGCTTTCGACTCTTGGTGCAGTCTTTTCGACCGTGTCAAACAGTACAGAGTTAATTCCTAAGCGAGCTGCCGCCTCGACGTTTTCGGCGCGATCATCCAGGTACAAGATGTCTTGCGGGGCCGCTTTGAGTAGTTCGAGACAATTTCGATAGATCGCCAGCTCCGGCTTTATGGATCCGTAGTCGCAGGAATAAATCAGGTATTCAAATGTAGAGAGGCTCGGAAAGGACTTGGTCACATGGCGACTGAGTTCGAGCGGCATGTTTGAGAGAAGGGTTAAGGGGAAGCCTTCATGGTGCAACAGCTTTGCCCATTGCACAGCGCCTTGATTTGGTCGAGTGATACTCTCGCTATCGAGCTTGATTAGCGTTGCTATCTGATCTCTGCTCAAACCCAGTTCTTGCTGGCCAACAACCGTTGTCCAGTAGGCAGGTCCATCGATATCACCCCGGTCGTAGGGCGGCCGTAGCTTCCAGTAAAGTTCCGAGAATCGCTCATGGGGAATGCCGCACACGAGCGCCATACCTTTCATGTCCTCCAGCGTTTGCTCAAGGCAAAGAACGTTTCCGTAATCGAAGACGACTGCCCGAACCGAACGCTTTTGCGAAAGACCTTGTATGACGCTACGTTTGGCAGTATCATGCATAAATCGGACAATACACGTATATACGTGCATAACCAAGTGTATTCGTGCAAAATGGACAGAATGAGACCAGAAGCGGAAGCAGGCCAAATCGCCCTAAAGGAAGAGCGCCACCACTACATCCTGGAGCTGCTTGGCAGTGAGGGCCGAGTCCTCGCCGCGGACCTTAGCAGTCGATACAGGGTCTCTGAAGACACGATTCGTCGAGATCTGCGCGAATTGGCGAGTTCGGGAAAGATCCAACGGGTACACGGCGGCGCCCTGCCTCGCCGTGCCGAGCCCGTTCCTTTCGTGTCTCGCCAACAAATCGACATGGAGAGCAAGATCGGAATTGCTCGAGCGGCGGCTGGCATGATCCGCGACGGTCTGGTGGTGCTGATTGATGGAGGTACCACTAATTTAAGAATTGCTTCCTACCTTTCAAGAGAGCGTTCGGCGACGATTGTTACCAACAGCCCACCGCTTGCGCTCGCGTTGGCGGATCATCCGAAGTTGAGCGTGCTGGTGCTCGGAGGAAATTTTCTTAAAGAGGCGCGGGTCACGACAGGCATCGAGACCATTCGTCAAGTCGAATCCATTCGCGCTGATCTATGTTTTCTCGGATTGTGCAGTTTGCACCCGGAGGTCGGAATAACCGTCGGCGACCGAGAAGAAGCGTACGTGAAGCAAGCGATGATAGGGGCTTCAACGGAAGTGGTTGGCCTGATTTCACTTGGGAAAATGGGGACATCTCTGCCTTACCTGGTCGGTCCTGCTTCCCGACTGACACGTTTGATCACCGATGCATCAGACGAAGATGTCCTGAATACCTACCGCTCCCAAGGCATAAAAGTCACAAGTACGTAAACCGAAGCGGTTCGACACTTCTATAAGTACGCCGAGTCGACAGATGACGGACCGGGACAAGGTCTATGCCGCGCGATCAAAGGCTTCATGCACTCGATTGCATTCCGTCTTACTCGAGGAAATTTGTCATGTATGAATTCCGCTTCGCAAAGGAACACGCAATAGCTCAAACCTTTCATAAGGCCTTCCAACTGGTAGAGAGGTGTTTGCTGCTGGGACTGATGGTCGCGGCCTCGCTTGACGCGCAACAGAGTTCTCCGTCTGCGCCAGCGTGGACCGGTGTCGTACGCACGGCTGCCGGTGAACGTGTAGCCGGAGCGAAGATAACGGTATACACGGCGGCCGGTAAAGAGAAAATGACAGCAGTGACGGGAAGCGACGGAAGGTTCGCGATTGCGGACATTCGACCCGGGCCAAATCGTGTGAGCGTGCAACTGCCCGGGCGAGGTCCGACAGCGTCAACTGGAGTGGATATCACCGGCATACCAGTTATGCTGACGGTATCCGATCAAAACGTGCTGTCGATTGAAGCCAATCCGCAAACTTCTGCGGGAGTCTCGAACGGGAAACCGAGCACAACTTCGAACGCAGGCAGCGGAACAAGCGGGGAGAAACTCTCCAGCCAAAAGGTAAGTGAGTTGCCGTTGAATGGGCGCGACTTCAGCACGCTGTTGTTGTTAGCGGCGGGCACCATGACCGACGTGAACGGGCAGACGAATTTCACCCAGCAGTTCGCCATCAACGGACAGCGTGGCGTCGAGGCTGTGTTCGCGATGGACGATGCGGATGTCAGTGATCCAGAGATGGGCGGGAGCACGTTCACGAATTTCAACGTAGATGCGATTCAGGAGTTGCAGTCAAGCTCAGGCTGGATGCCGGCGGACATCGGGCGCGGCGCGGCAGGTTTCACCAACATTGTGACACGGTCCGGGAAAAGCGGTTTTCACGGGTCATTCTTTGAGTTTTTAAGGAACTCTGCCCTCGATGCGCGGAATTATTTCGATCACCCGTCGATTGCGGACCCGGGCCGTATCCCTCCGTTCCGGCGAAACGAGTTCGGATTTACTAACGGCGGGCCAGTCGTGTTGCCGAACGTGTATGACGGACGTGACCGCACGTTCTATTTTGTGCAGTATCAGGGATTCAGGCAGGTGCTGGGAACGACCCAGGTGCTGGCTGTACCTACAGCAGCAGAGAGGCGGGGCCAGGATGTAGTGACGTACCCGGGCGGCAGCACGGACACGCTGCAGGTACCGGTGAATCCGGCAATTGCTGCGGTGCTGGCCCGCTATCCACTCCCCAACAACCCAACCGGCCCGTATGGTGCGCGAACCTATGCTGCGCCTTCAAACGTGAACACGGACACGGATCAGTTTTCTATCCGCATCGATCAGAAAGTTGGAGCAAAAGGACAATTGTTTGGTCGATTCAATTACGACAATCTGACGGGACCGACAACAAATCCGGATCAAACGCTGCTCGATCCGGGCTTTGGCGTGCAGTACGTGGATCGGCAGCGGAACGGGGTCATCACTTACACGCGCACCGCGTCACCACGCTTTCTCTGGTCGACATCGTTGAGTTTTATGCGGACGACGCCTTCGTTTGTGACCCCGAACCACACCGATCCGGCCCTCAAGTTCAACGATGGCCTGTATGAGGCGTACAACAGCGCGGCGGGCTCGGTGATGTCAGCGTTCGGGAATTTGTTCCAGCTACAATTGAATTTTGCCTGGACCACAGCGCGACACGCGGTGAAGTGGGGTACAGAAGCACGCCTCAATCGCGACACGACATACTTCGGCATCAGCCCGAACGGGGAATACGATTTTGGCGGCGGAACGGTTTATTCGCCCGTTTTCATCCCTTCTGCGAGTGGACGGCACGACGTTCAGCCTGGCCAGCCTCTGCCGGACACTTTGAGCAGTCTGTTGCTAGGTTTTCCGTACGCATACACGATCGCGGTGGCGCCGCCCTACGCATCGGATGGCGCGCACATTGGGCCCGCGGCGATCAACCGGAATGACGTGAACGCTTACATCGAGGATACGTGGAAAATCAATCCGGAATTGACGCTCGAATATGGGCTGCGATATGAGCTCTACACGCCGATTTCGGAGCGGGCCCGGCGGACGTCGAGCTTTCTGAATTCGTTTCCACCCGCTGGCGTTGGGCAGGAATATTTGATCAATCCGCAGCCTACTTATCAGACCGATTCGAACGGCTGGGGGCCCCGTGTGCAACTGGAATGGAATGCGCCGCAGGCAGTGCATGTGCACATGGGCGGAGCAATCACGGTGATTCCGCCGAACATCTGGCAAGACAACCTTCTGACAGGGTCAACGCCTTACGTTGTTTATCCACGTGTCAACGCGGCGCAAAACGGGGAGATTTCCTACGGGTTCCAAATCACACCGAACGAATTGCCGCAGGTTTATAACACCGCTGGCGTCAATGTGTTGGCCAGCGGCGATGCGAGAAAAGTGCCGGCGAACACGGTGATGGACGTAAATCGATACCAGCAAGATTTGGCAGCGCTGGCGCCGGGCAATCAGCTCTCGCTGCTGAGTCTGTCCGGGATCGACCGGCGCTTCGGCAATGGCTACCTGCAAACTTGGACGCTGGGGTTGGAACGGGCTTTCGGCGGCCTCACGGCTGATGTCGCGTATGTGGGAACATCGGCGTTTCGACTTCCCAGAATGTCATATCCGAACGCGTATCCCGGAGCGGACTCGGAGTTTGCTCGGTTTACAAACTTCGACAGCAGCGGAGCGGTGACGGGAGGTTTCGGATTCGAGTCCGTGATTACGGCAACGTCGCACTCATCGTACAACGCGCTCCAGACTTCATTGTCGGGAAATGTTGGGCACGGCGGTCCGTCATTGCAAGCAGGTTACACTTGGGGCAAGTCACTGGATGACGTCAGCGGCATCCTAGGAGGAACAGGATCCACCGGCGCCGTGACGCTGTTCAGCCCACAAGACCCTTTCAATACACAAGCCGAGAGGGGGCCGTCGAGCTTTGACGTGACCCACGCCTTCACGTTGAGCGTGGCCCAGGATTTGCATCTTGAGCATTGGGGACTTCAGTCGGATCGAACCCAGTTGTTGACGAAGGGCTGGGAGTTTCTAAGCATCTCAACGATTACGAGCGGTTCGCCGTTTACGGTGTACTCGGGAATCCAGCAGACGGGGGCGGGGACAATTGGTGCGGACCGACCGGACCAGATCGGAATACCGGGCCTCTCGAGCGCTGGCAGCTCAACCCGATCGCGCGACGATTATTTTGGGCGGGGCGCGAACAACACAAGTTTCTTTTCCATTCCCATCGGTATCCAGGGCGGGACCGGACCAAACTCCGGACGCTTTGGAACGCTCGGCCGTAATACATTTCGTGGCCCGGCATATTATGATTTCGATTTTGCGCTCATTAAGACGACTCCGATTGGCCACCGGGAAAATGGCTTGGAGCGAGCGGACCTGCAATTCCGCGGGGAGTTCTTTAATCTGTTTAATATCGTCAACATGGGGCTACCTGCCAATATCATCGAGGGTACAGGATTTGGCATGATCAGCAAGACGGCGGGAACTTCGCGCCAAGTTCAGTTTTCGCTAAAGCTCATCTACTGAGGCGCGTCAAGAAGTGACTCAGGTTTGCGGGACGATATGGAAGTTTCACCACATAGGTAACGAGAAACGCTAGTGCTTGACCGAACCTCAACTCCCGGACACTCGGAGACTATACAGAAACGCGTTGTAGGAAGCACGGGCCGGCGATTCCCCACACACTCGTCGAGGCCAATTACATTTCGTCAGTACGACTTGCCGGCCCAGGGTGGTGCCCCCTACGTGTATTACTTGTCTAACAGAGAGCGGCCCGAAGACCCGTAACTGACGCCACGACAGCGACCTAGGTTGATTTGGTTCCTGGTTCGGGCCAGGAGGTCGGCGATTCAATCCACCACGCTCTGTGCTGACCGCATAAGCAATTGAGCGATTGCTACGACTCAAAAGAAACACCTCAACCACTTCTGAGTGGTGCAGGAAGCAGCATTCGGTCTCCAAGCCGAAGGAGGGAACACCGGCGGTGTGGCTACGCGCTATTCGGTTTTCGGTCGCCGCGTGAAAGAGTGTTTATCCCAATTTATCCCAATACCCTGTCAACCGTGCCCAAACCGTCCAAAGCGGGCCGAACGGCGTCTTTATTTTTCAGCGACTTACCAGCGAGCCAGAGCGCAATCACCCGTTTGCTAAACCGTTGTCCTCGCCCGCGCGTACCTGAACCGGCAACGGACGGCGGGAAAAGGTCCGGATTAGTAGAACGTCCGGATTGCGTTTATATCGGCTCGCCCGGATTTTTGGCAAATTTTTGGCAAATGGCTTTTTCAGTGGGAGGCCCGAAACTGGGAAAAGTGAGAATGACCGCATAAACACTGGGTGGACTTGAACCACCGACCTCGCCCTTATCAGGGGCCTTTAAGGTGCTATATGCATAGTATTTTCTTCGTGAGGAGAGGCGATCCACTGTAGCACGGGCCTCGCTAGCGAACAATCCTACGCGTTCACTTTATGATAAAGCTGGTAGTGCTCATCGCCGATTCCGTGCGTCCGGGAGCCTCCTCGATCAGACTCAAGCAGCCTCGCAGAGTGCTTGACCTTCGCGGCGCGTTGACATTCCCTTGGGCTGCACAGAGTTAGATTGGAAGAGTATTTTCCCTTTAAGAGGGACGAAGCCAGTTCTCTCGTTGTAGGCCTCGCACCTGAGCAAACTCCCTTGTGTTGTCGCTAACCAGGGTATAACCAAGCGTAAGAGCATGAGCAGCGATGAGCAGGTCATTGCCGCCGATCGGTTTGCCGACCCGCTCAAGCTGTGCTCGAACCCGGCCGTACGTAACATCTGCGGGCGAATCGAAAGGAAGAACCTGCAGAGCCCCCAGCACCACTTCGAGTTGTGTCGTGAGCCGCTGCGACCCCTTCTTCTCTGCACCATAGCGGAGCTCTGAGGCCACAATGATGCTGGTGCAAACTCTTGTTTCACCCACCTTCCTGATGCGCTGCGCAACAGTGCCCTGTGGATTGCGAACCAGATCCGAGACCACGTTGGTATCAAGCAGATAGCCCGTCATAGATCGACTCGATCGGGAGGCACATCCAGAATCGGTGCGAAATTCTCATCGAGCCGGCTCAGGGTGGCAAGAACGGCCAACAGGGACTTGGGCGGTGCAGGTTCGATGATCAGCCGGTCTCCCTCCTTGCGCATGACGGCGTCCTCACCGGGGAATTCGAACTCCCGAGGAATCCGCACAGCCCGGTTTCGCCCATTCTTAAAGACCTTTACGTGTCTTTCGGCTGTGACTGGTCGTCTTGGCATATGTCACAGCCTATGCCAATGCTAGGTCTTTGTCAATGGCGCACCATTCCCACTCGAAGACCAGCACCGACGATTGCCCGCAGGCTACCCGTCCCTGATAAGGCGGAGGACTTCCACAATCCAATATGCCGGGAATGAGCGTTTATGTTCTTTCCGTTCCTTGACTGCCGTGGAGCAGTGGCCGCCAGCAAGAAATTCAAGCAGTCCGTGAATCCCCGCGCCAGGTCATGGTGTCTCCGGTGACGTCGGGGCGGCATGTGGCGATTCCGGAAGTTGACAAAAGGTTTTGCGGGAAATTCCAGAGAAAGTCAAAAGCGAGAATGGCTGCATAAACACTGGGTGCGCGGCCTGGGTGGACTTGAACCACCGACCTCGCCCTTACCAGGAGGCGACCTTCGCAATATGTTCGCCGACAGCATCGGGTCCGTGGTTTCTTTAGAATTAAGTTAGCGATTTCGTGATGCGCGGCCAGCGACGGAGGCTCTTCGGTGGCGCCTCTGGCTGTGGTGAAACACTTCGAGCTCAGTGTTGCGTCGACCCATTGAGACCGCTGCGTCTATTGGGCACCAACCCAGTCTCAGAGTAACCCCTTGCAGACGAACGCGGTTTTTCCGGTCTCACGGACGAGCTTCTACGACCGTTACGTTGGATCCGCTCCAGGTGACGCCCTCGTGCGTCAGGCGGTGCGTCGCCTCATCCCAATGAAGCCGGGTGATGGAGCCGCCGCCGTGCTCATACGAATATGTCGTTCCGTCATCTGAAAAGAGCGTGAAATCCGCATCCGCCCCGGGATAGACGCGCACGGAAGCAATGGCCTGCGGTTGTTGTGCGCTTAGCACCGCGGTCCCGAGCGGCACAATGGAACCAGCCCGAACGAACAGCGGAATGGTGTCGATCGACGCGGCGGTAGTGATCATCTGACCACCTTTGGTTCGCTCGTTAGTCCAGTAGTTATACCAATCCGAACCTGCAGGCAAATAGACCTTACGGCTTGTTGCTCCTTGCTCCGTGACGGGCGCGACGAGTAAGGCTAGTCCGAACATATATTCGTCCGGAATATCCGCGACGTTCGGGTCATCCGGAAAATCCATGAAGAGCGCGCGCATGAATGGAGCGCCCGTCTGGTAGCTGCCATATGCCAGCGAGTACGTGTACGGAAGGAGCTGATAGCGCAGGCGCAGATACTTTTCGAGAATGGGCTCAGCCTGCTTGCCGTACGACCAAACCTCGTTGTGGTTTCTCTCTCCGTGCGCCCGCATCACCGGCTGAAAGGTACCCCATTCGAACCAGCGGACGAAGAGCTCAGGATAGTCTTCATATCTGTCCACAGTGTCGCGCGCGTCCGTCGGATCGACGAGTGGTTTGTGTGCAGCGTGATAGTCGGGAGAGAGGGTTGGTGAGAAAAATCCCGCAATATCCGTATCCCAGTAAGGCATGCCGCTGGCGGTAAAGTTCAGGCCGATAGGAATCGAACGCTTCAGCATGTCCCAGGTCGAGACGATATCGCTCGACCAGAACACCGTGCCATTGCGTTGCGCCCCCAGATACGCAGCGCGTGCCAGAATCATCACGCGCCGACTGTCTCCGAAGTCGCGCCGGAGGCCTTCGTAAACCGAGGCCGTGTGGAACAGCGGGTAGACGTTGTAATAGCGAGAGCCTGAGCCGATGAAAAAAAAGTCCTTCGCCGGATCCACATCGGGTTCCGTCTCGTCGAGCCAGATGTAATCGAAAGCGTAGGGCTTCATATATCGATCTCTGATGGATTCCCACCACCACTTGGCCGCATCCGGATTGGTGGTATCAATGTTTGGTCCGATCTCCTTGGTGGCCCAACCCAGGTCGGGAGTGCCGTCCGCGGTGTGAATGAGCCAGCCTTTCTCGCGCAGCATGTCGTAAAACTGAGTGCCAGCGGAAAAGTGCGGCCACACGCTCAGCAGGGTGGTGATGCCCATGGAATGGAGTTGCCGGTTCATTCCCAAAGCATCGGGCCATCGGGCGGTGTCAAGGTCCAGCTCGCCCTGCTTGGTCATGTTCAGGAAGTCCACGACGAGCACGTCCAGAGGCAGACTGCGGTCACGATACCCCTTCGCGACTTGCAGCAGTTGCTCCTGCGTTGGATAGATCGCCTTGCTCTGGATGTAGCCATAGCTGGCCTTCGGCAACATGTGTGTCACGCCGGTGAGCTGGCGGTAGCCCTCGTAGATTTCGTCCGTTTTATCGCCTGCGATCACAAAGAAAGAGACGCGGTCACCGATTTCGGACGACCAGACGTTTTGCTGGTTGAAGCCGAGATCGATCGTAGTCTTCGAGGGGTTATCCCAGATCAGACCGTAGCCGCGGCTGGAGACCAGGAACGGAACGCAGACGTTCTCTCCGCCGATTGCTGAGTAATCGTGCCAACATTTGATTTGATGGTCACGCAGGTCGAGAGCGCCCTGTTGCTGCTGGCCAAGCCCATAGTAATGCTCGCCGGTGGGCGAATCGAAGGTGGCGGAGACGCGGTACCCAGCGTCATGCCTCTCTTGCTTCGCTGCGTTCCCGGCGGATGCCTCAGCTTCATTGGGAACCATCGACCATCGCCACATCGTCAGCAGTGGCATGCCCGCCGTGTTCGATACGAAGATTGAGTCGGTGTACCTTCCACGGCTCCAATCTCCGTAGAAGTAGCGGTTTCTCAGGGACTGATTCAACTCGTCGAGCGGCATTGCTTGCGGCGGCGTCAGATTCTTCGGAGCAACACGGATCAGCAGGCGCGCCGAGCGAATGACGTCGTACCCGGCAGAGTCTTGCTCGCGTGTCCAGCCGGCCATGGAAGGCGTACCCACGATTCCATACCCGGGCGTTGCGAGCGCCGCAGGTTTCTCCGAGCTCAGGGTCACACGGACAATATTGGTGCCGAAGGGCTCGACGACGATGGTTCGATTGTCGCGCTCGATTACGAATCTGTTGGCTTGATCCGGCATGTCCGCATGGGCGAGGCAGACCAAGCCAAACATCAGGAGCATCGGGGCCAGGGCTGGCATAGCTTCATTCGCCGTTCTCCGGAATAGTCGCACTGGATTAAGTCGCAAGGACTGTTGCATTTGCATCGCCCCCGTTACGTCACTTGGAAGT
>JBAVHY010000149.1:0-4546 GCA_049686315.1 Candidatus Acidiferrum sp.
GGGGGATCCGCAGGCAGCACCGCAGACGGCGCTACCGTGAGTAGTGAAAGCGGTAGCGAACTTGAACGAGAATCTCGCGGGGATTCAAATAGTGTGTTCCGCCAAACGTGAAGCTGTTATCCAGAAGCACACGGCGGTTCGCGACGTTGATACCCTGAACGTTTACGGACAAGGCTTCGCCGAAGGTTTTGCCGAGTGCGAGGTCAAAAGTCGTGTGCGGCTGCAAGTGATCGCCGGGCAGTGTCGGGTCACCATTTGTGAAGCCGGAAGCATAGTAGACATCCGTAGAGGCATAGCTGCGCCATGGCAAGGTGTACTGCCCGCCGATATGCAAGGTATTCCGCTGATCGTGATCCAGCAGACCATAACCGTCACCGAAGGAAAAATCGGTCAGGCCGCCGTTGATGTCCCCGAATCCAAGCGCCAGTTGGTTCGAATAGGTTAGATAAACCTGGCCGCGGTGGCGGATGCGTGGCGAGCGGAGGGTCAGCTCCCAACCATTGATGCGAGCGCCCTGAATGGTGATGGGGAAGAAGATGTCGGAATTGTTGAAGTTGTTGTGATCGAAGAAATTGTTGGCGCGGGTGAGGAAATTGTCCGCATCGAGGGTCCATCCCCAGAGGGGAATAGTAACGCCATACTGATGCTCCTCATCGCGCTCCCCATGAAGCGGAATGAACCCCAAGTTGTTATTGGTAGCTTGCTGCAGGAGCGGCCCCGAGACCGTGATGAGCGGCGGCGCCTGATAGAAGCGGCCATAAAAACCGCGAAAGACCCAATTCAACTTCGGTATTCGAATCGATCCTCCCACTCTCGGGCTGGTGGCATTTTCAACGACAGCGCCGGAGAAATGCGTTTGGCGCAGGCCGGCATTTAATGTCAACCAGGAGGTCACTTTCAGTTGATCCTCCGCATAGAGCGCGATCAGGCTGCCGTTCGGAGTTTCTCTGGTGGGATCCAGATTCGTTAGCGTTCCAAGGCCGAAGCAAGCGGGAATTGTGGGATCCGTCGTGCTAGGGCAGTGATACGCCAGCGCAAACAGTTGGCTATCTTGCTGGGCGAAGCCATAGAGGCCCCCTCGAAGGTTGTTTCTGTCCTTGATCCAGGACACCGTCGCCTGTCCGCCCTCGTAATTCGACGCGCGGTCTTCCTTCGCCGAACTCGGAATGTCGAGAGGGCTACTTTCGTAGTTGGCGCTGTTGTAGTGATAAAACGGAGAAACCGTGAACACCAACCCAGGATTGAGGGTGTGCACCCAGGAAAATGTGGCGAATCCGTCCTTCTCCTGGTTGTAGTCCTTTTGCACGGTCCCTTGCGGAAGGTTGGGGTCGTTGGGGTCGAACGGGACTTGATAATAGTCCCGTCTGATCTGCGCGACGAAGCGGTATTGATCCTGGGGGCTCGCGTTGTAGATCAGGGAAGTGAATCCACCGAAGCCGTTGGCAGCATCATGGATGACGGCAGAAGTAGGAGCCTGCAAGCCAAGATTCGTGCGGTTGCCGTTCAAGCTGGCGTAATAGGCGAAACGGTTGCCGTGTCCACCGAAATTGATCTGATCGTCGGTTTGATAGAAATTGCCAGCACTGAGGATCACCTCAGCCTCGTTGTTTCGTTCGAACCCCGTCCGCGGAGCAACGTTGAATATTCCGTAGGTTCGATCACCATAGTCGGCCGCGTAACTCCCTCGCTGCGCTTCGAGGAAGTCCGTATCTTTGGGGTCAATCTGCGGTCCAAGGTTGCTGGCAATATTCGTGTTCGGAATCGGGACACCATCGATTAACCAACTCACTTGATGTCCACCACGGATGTGAAGCTGGTCATGGGTGAAATAAGACCCGGGAACGAAGTCCGTGATGAGGGCCAAGCTATTGGTTCTCGAGGCTCCCGGCGTCTGGGCAATTTCCTGCCTTGTGATCAGAGTCGTCGGGGTAATCGATTCCGCTTGCGCGGGTAGAAATTCGGAGGTGACCGTCACCGACTGCGTTTGTGTCGCCACCTGAAGTTCGAGATGGAGAACAGGAGCCGTTCCCGACAGCACCGTTATTCGCTGGTCTTGCGGGGCAAATCCATCCTTTGTTACGGAAACGGAGTATCGGCCAAGTGGCACCGCGTCAAAATGAAACTCTCCCTCGGCATCGGTTTGCGTGGCCTGAGTATATTCTGACGTTTCTGCTCTCAGCACGACGGTGGTACCCGCAATCGGGCGATGCTGGGGGTCGTGTACGATTCCACGCACAGTTCCAAACACAGTAGCGCATATGCCGCTTGCAGAAACGAATGCAAATACCAGGAACAGCAAATTGCTTTGCCTCATAAATTCTTCTCCGTTGGATAGCGGAACGTGTCCGCAGCGGGCCGCATGGACCCGGAAAAAGTTTCAATGCAGAAACCTGTGAAGGAATTTTACAGAGAGAAGAAGGCTACACGAGGAGGAGGAGAGAGCGGCTCAAACGATTGGACGAATTCTGTCGGCGCGAAGTTGGCAGGTGCAGCGATGGCCTGCGTCGGTCGGGAGATGATTGCGGCCTCTGGCAGAAGAAAAATCACGGCCGTCGCAAGGGAGGGGTTGCTCTCGTGGCAGCACGACATCGAGCAGTTGGCCAAGGCACTTCCACCATGATGCTCGCAATCCATCGGCGATTGCCCCGATGCTGCCTGCTGTGTCGGGGGTTGATTCGTTTTCGAATGTCCGTGCGCCATGCACATGCCGCCGCTGCAGCAGGCCATGCCGTTTGTCTGCCACGCCGACGCCCACACAGGTGCCCAAAGCAGTATCACCGCGATCAGACACAGAACTGCTCCGAAAGTTCTTCCTGGAGCGCTAGGGACGTGGAGCGAACGTCTCATGGAATAAGGCAGGAAAGTATAACAACCAGTATCCCTGATCACAAGTAAAAGATCCCAGTTGGGTGCGCGACATAAAAGTGATTACTTGCGCCGTTTCTTTTTTTGGGTCTAATATCCTAGCGTAGTAGTACGTGAGGACAGACTCGGAATATCCTATTTAGGAGACAGCCCCATGGCCGAACCCCTCGTCGATCTCGAACAAGAGCGCAGCGCGATCTTGCAGCAGATTCTGCGCTTGCCTGATTTTCGCAGTGGATCGATCACTGCTACCAGCGGCACCTGCGGTAAGCCAACCTGCCACTGCCATCAGCCCAACCAGGCCGGGCACGGCCCCAACTATCGCTTGACCCGCAAGGTGAAAGGAAAGACCGTCACCGAAACCTTTGCCACCCCGGCCGAATTGCAAAAGGCACAACGCGAGGTGCAGGCCTATCACCGCTTTCGTCAACTTGCGCAAGAGTTGCTGGATCCTGCCACGTTGAATCTGGAAGCTCTGGAAACCCAACTGAGGGAGCGCTACGATCCAGTGAAACCCTCGCTCGATGTGGCCCACTCCTTCGCTTCTTTCGATATATTGGAAACTTATTCGTCGGGCTACTATTTCTACGACTGGGGCCGGGTCATCGTCGAAGACTTCTTTACGCAGTTCTCCAAAGAGAGTCCTCTCGAAGGGGAGGCTCCTGCCCGCTATCGCCGTACCGTTTTGGAACCCGGCAGCACTATGTCCGCGAACGACCTGGTAAAGAATTTTCTCGGCCGCGCTCAGAACATGACAGCATTTCGGGCTTGGCTTGAGGAGGAATTCCGCGACTCTCAGCCAACGAGTAGCATTCCCCTTGAACGCGATCCTGGTTTGGCAAGTGAACGCGGTAGGGTTGCTGTTTCTGTTGGGTTGCAGCGTGGCGCAGCAAGACAAGCGCCCCGCACGGAATAAGGACGATTTCTTCGGAACGAGATTCAGTTCACCGATCGCAAACTCAGAGATCGGAAATTCGAATAATGCCAGGTGAGAAATGGAGCTAATGCCTTGTCACAGCGACTCGTATTCATCGCCCTTACAGCGTTTATGCTCTCGGCCTGCGTTTGCTTTGCCCAGAGCTTTCAGTCTCCGACCTCCACTAGTGGAGGGGACTAGTTGCTGGATGGATATCAAAGGTGCGTCTTCTTGGCTGGAGAAAACGACACGCGCGACAGACGTGGCATAACATCATTCATTTTCGCCGTCGTCGCTGTGGCCGGCATTGCCGCCGCTTGGTCCAGCGCACAGACTCCCCTAACCACGAAGCTTGCGCCAGAGGTGAGAGAGTATGTGAAAGTCGACGATGCGGTCATCGCGCTCTCCCACATCCGCGTGATCGACGGCACGGGACAGCCTGCTCGTGAAGATCAGACCTTAATTATTCGCGACGGGACTATTGCGGCTATTGGAGACGCGATCTCCACGCCGATTCCGCCGGGTGCGAGGGTACTCGACCTCCCGGATCACTCCGTTATGCCCGGTCTGGTCGGGATGCATGACCACATGTTCTATCCCCAGCCCGTGAACCTGGCAGGTCAGCGAGTCAGAGGAGCACTCCAGTTCGAGCAGCAGTCCAGTTTCACTTTTCCAAGGCTCTATCTCGCTGCTGGTGTCACAAGCCTTCGCACCACTGCGAGCGTGGAGCCGTATGCGGACCTGAACCTGAAGACCTGGATAGAC
>JBAVHY010000150.1:0-4833 GCA_049686315.1 Candidatus Acidiferrum sp.
GCGCGAAGGTCCAGTTGGCCGTACCGGAAGCATTGGCAAACGTTCCCCCATCCACGGAAACCTGCACGGAGGTCATACTCAACCCATCGCTGGCCACGCCAGATACAGTGATGGACCCGGAAACAGTAGCCCCATTCGCAGGACTGCTGATAGCAACCGTCGCCGGGGCTGCCGCTACCACGTTGATGCTCAGATTCGCCGATGCCGAAGCACTTGCGCTATCCTTCACTGTCACCGCAAACGAAGATGACCCTGCGACCGTCGGAGTCCCCGATATTGCGCCAGATGCAGCCACGCTCAGCCCGGTAGGAAGCTTTCCGCTTGAGAGCGACCAGGTGTAGGGCGGCGTTCCACCCACGGCTGCCAGGCTCTGACTATAAGCAACAGACTGCGTACCGTTTGAAAGGGAAGTCGTGCTCACGGACAACGGCGTTCCGCCGCTCCCACCACCGCTGCTGGAAAACACCACGTCCACCCAATAGTTGGCGGAGTTGTACGTGCTGCCCGGAAATTGGCTGCTGCTGCCGTAGCTGTACGGACCGTCGGGGTTCGTGCTCGTGTTCGCATACGTGTGCAGGGGCGAGTTGTTTATCCCGGCCGTCGCAAAGTAGTTCGCGTCCCCGCTGTAGTGGCCAATCGTGGTGTGGTACGAGGCCACGTACGCAGTATTGGCGGCAATCGTCACGGGTCTGGCGAAGTCCACTTGCTGCCAGCCGGAGGCGCTCTCCGCCGTGAATGTTGCGCTGCCGAGCAGTGCCCCGGCGCCGCTCCACAAGTTGCCGACGTGCGTCCCTGTGTTCGCGGGACTCTTGTAGAAGCGAATGCCCGTGATGGTTCCGGGAGTATCGGAGTAAAACCGTACCCCTAGCTCAACGGGTGAATCAGAGCCAACATCGGGCGTCGTAGGCTTCGCTGTGCTTGGCCAAATCGTGTGTTGCGCCGGTGACGTGGCCGCCGCTGTGAACACCACGTCCACCCAATAGTTCGCGGAGTTGTAGGTGCTGGTTGGAAATTGGCTGGCGGCGCCGTATGCGTACACTCCGTTGGCGCCACCGTTTAAGTTTCCCTGCGCGTGCAACGGGGGATTGTTCGCTCCTGAAGTGGCGAAGTAGTTTGCCGTAACGCTGAAGTGCCCGTTGGTGGAATGGTAGGAAGCCACATAAAGGGTATTCGCTGTCACTGCCACAGGCTTCGGGAAATTCACTTGCTGCCAGCCCGAACTGCTTTCTGCCGTGAACGTCACGCTTGCGAGTAGTGACCCGGTACTGCTCCATAAGTTGCCGACGTGCGTCCCGGTGTTGAGTGCGCCTTTATAGAATCGGATTCCGCTTATCGTGCCGCTCGTATCCGCCGTGAACCTGACCCCAAGCTCCACCGCGGAATCCGCCCCTGCGTCAATCGTGCTGGGCACCGCTGAGCTTGGCCAGATCGTTACCGGTGTTTGTGCTGAGAGGCACGTCGCGCAGGCCAGAACAACAATCGCACCCACCAACCACTCTTTGGTGAATAAGCAGAAGTCTGCAAAATGTCGCACAACTCCACCTCGGTTTTCTGTGGGTCGTGCATTTCCTGGTCGCCCAGGTCGGGTGTAGCGGCGACGATTCCGAAGGAAAGGATCTCTGGTTCAGGCGGCCTGTTGATCTATTTCAAATTGGCGAGCCACGCCGAAACCCCATTCACATCTGGCATTTCACCCACAAACCAGAGCCTAGGTCTCCCGCGTTCTTGAAGATGTCGGTTGGAAAATGATTTTTTTATCGGACCTTGTGTCCCGATAACGTCTGCCGTCGTCCTACACAAGGCCAGTTACTACCTGGCCTTTGTCGTCATGCTTGCCGCGGAATTGGAACATAATGGAAATTGAGACTGGGGGATTGAAACAGCCGCTAACCCATCTCTGCTCACCTGCCCAGCCGAGCAATTTCGCTTTGCGCAATGGATTGGGCACAATGACTAACCGTCGAACTTCCGGGCCGCAGGCTCAGGCCACCAAAACTGCTTTAACCCCGCCGACAGAAACAATTCGATCCGTATATTCCGAGGCCTTCAGGTGCCTGCCTCTCGGTGTGGCAATCTTGCAGTTGGAAGAGTATCAAAACTCCAAGACGTTCAGAATTCTCGATCTGAATCCCGCCGCCGCCCGCATCACCGGATCACCACCGGAAGGTCTCCGGGGCAAAACCCTGCAAGAATTCCCAAGTCTCTTGAAAACGGAGTTCTCGAATCGCTGTCTCGAGGCAATGCAATCCCGCGCGCCAAGGGACCTTGGAGACATTTCCTTTGACGACCATGGAAATCGCCAGAGCCTTTATTCCGTTCAGATCTTTCCTCTTTCTGAAAATCTTCTTGGCGTTGCCTTCGATGACGTCACCGGCCGCCGCGCGGGACAGGATCTGCTTGAAAGTCCGGAGCGATTCCATCTGCTCGTCCAGGCTGTCCAGGAATACGCCATCATTCATCTAGACTCTCTCGGCAACGTGGTCAGTTGGAACAACGGCGCGGAAATCTTGAAGGGTTACGGCGCAGGGGAAATCCTCGGCAAACACTTTTCCGTATTTTACCCCCCGGAAGACATCAGCATCGGCAAGCCGCAGCAAATGCTGAAGGAAGCTGCGCAGCGCGGTCAATTTGAAGATGAAGGGTGGAGGATCCGCAAGGACGGCTCCCGTTTCTGGGCCAACGTGGTGGTTACTCCGCTCCGAAACGCTGACGGGACTTTGGTGGGCTTCGCCAAGGTCACTCGGGATATAACCGAACGCCACGGCAAGGAGGAAATGCTCGCAAAAGACAAGGAGCTTCTGGAACTCCGCATTGAACAGCGAACCGCGGTCCTCTCAAGAGTGAACCTGGAACTCCGTACCGAAATTGCGGAGCACGCCAAGGCCGAGGAGCAACTTCGCGCTTCCCGCGATCAACTCCGCGCGCTCGCCGCCCGCCTTCAGAGTGTGCGCGAAGCGGAACGCACTTCCATGGCCCGCGAAATTCATGACGAACTTGGCCAGGCCTGCACCGCCATTAAGATGGATCTCGCCCTTATCCAACGCAAAACCAGTAAGTCGCAAGCACCGCTCCGCCAAAAACTAGACTCTACCACTCAATTGGTTGATGGCATGATTGTCACTCTGCGTAGAATTGCTTCCGATCTCCGCCCCAGAACCCTGGACGATTTGGGATTGACCTCCGCGCTCGAATGGCAAGCGGAGGAATTCGAGAAACGCACCGGCATCTCTTGTCGCGTCACCTTGCCGCAGGAACCACTGTCACTTGATGCCGACCGCTCCACCGCCATTTTCCGCATCTTCCAGGAATCGCTCACCAACGTTGCCCGCCATTCTCAAGCCACCCAGGTTGCCGCTCGATTGGAAACGACTGAGGATCAGCTGCTTTTCCATGTGCAAGACAACGGTGTGGGCTTTGATCCCGCCGAAGTCAAGACCCGCAAATCTCTCGGCCTCGTTGGCATGCAAGAGCGCGCTCTTCTCCTGAACGGTGAGCTCAACGTTGAAGGCATTCCAGGTTCCGGCACCATTCTGACTTTACGAATCCCCCTCCCGCCCTCCCCGCTGCCCGACTAGGATTCCGGATGAGAATTTTGATTGCCGATGACCACGCCGTTTTTCGTCGCGGCCTTAAGGAAACTCTTGCCGAAGCATTCTCCAAGGTAACCTTCGGCGAAGCTAAGAGCGCCCAGGAAACCTTGGAATGTGTCCGCGCCAGCGACTGGGACGTTCTCATCCTCGACGTCAGCATGCCCGGAAAGAGCGGCCTGGACATCTTGGGGGACATCAAACGCTGGCGCCCTAGGCTGCCCATCCTTTTTCTTAGCATGCACCCCGAGGAGCAATATGCCCGCCGCGTCCTCAAATCCGGCGCCTCCGGCTACTTGACCAAAGAGAGCGTCCCCGAAGAGCTCAAGCTCGCCGTGCGCAAAATTGTTGCCGGAGGCCGCTACGTTAGCGCCGCTCTCGCCGAAAAATTGGCCTACGACCTGCGAAAGGGCGCGGATAAGCCCGTGCATGAGCTCCTGTCAGACCGCGAGTTTCAGGTGCTTCGAAGCATCGCCTCCGGCAAAAGCGTGAAGCAAATAGCGGAAGAACTGTCCCTCAGCGTAAAAACCGTCAGCACCTACCGCACGCGCATCCTTGAAAAAACGGGCCTGAAAACCACCGCCGATTTGATTCGCTACGCCCTCCGCGAGCAACTGGTGGATTAACCCGGGCATCTCCGTGCATGCCAGACACCGCCCGTCGCACAGGTTCTAGTACAACCCCTTCACTTTGTCCTACAAAAAACTGCTATATCCACCGGATGTTTTTCTTGACCAATCCGTCGTTCTCTATCTATGGGCCACCGGTTCTCGAGGAGCACACGCATGAGAGTCCTTATTGCCGATGATTCCCTCGCGGTTGTCGAACGTTTGGCCGACCTTCTTAAAGAGATCCCTGGTATTCAGCTCGTGGGAACAGCCCAGGATGCAGCGGAAGCGATTCAATCTGTTCTGAAGGAGAGTCCCGACGCCATTATTCTCGACTACCAAATGCCCGGTGGCAGTGGCCTCGAAGTTCTGCGCGCGATTCGTCGGACCCACCCTTCTCTCTGCGTCTTAATTTGCACCAATTATCCTTTTCCCCAATATCGTGAAGAATGCCTCGCCGCCGGCGCAAACTATTTCCTGGACAAGTCCGCCGACTTCGACAAAATTCCGCAAATCTTACGCGATCTGCTCGGCAGATCTCCCGTTGCCCCGCCCGCCCTCCAGTTGGAATCTCCTCCCACCTAACGGTGTCGTAGTTTCCGTGGGATTGTTGGGGCCGCCTTCTGAGGCGGTCCGCC
>JBAVHY010000151.1:0-10202 GCA_049686315.1 Candidatus Acidiferrum sp.
TGGTAGGCGATTTCCACGCCCGGCACCGCTCGGTGGAGTTCCGCAAGTTCCTGGACCGCATCGAAGCAGCGGTTCCCGACCCCGACCGAAAAGCAGATCCGGCGGGGCGTGCACCGCTCGACGAGCGAACTCGAGCAAGCCATCTCGCCACTACATGAGAGCACCAACGCGCGGCCCAAACCCTTCATTTGGACCAAAACCGCCGATGAAATCCTCGCCAGCGTCACCCGCTTTTCTGAGCGTATTACTGACTCAGGACACTAGAATCGCTTATTTGATGGGCCTAACAATACAGACCAATCCCGCGTGGCTCTTGATCATTTGCTGGGAATGGCGCGAAGGGACACTAAGGACGCTTTTCCTGGAATGTGGTTTTCAACCGGTGCTTGCAGGAGGGCTTGGAAATACGGCGGAACAGATTTATGGTCCTGGGAGAGGTCGAGTAGGGCTTGATGAAGCTCGGCCAGACGCTCGGGACTGGTGACGTACTCGATGGCCGCCTGTGAACCCTGGGTATAAATCCCGTAGATGAGCAGGATGCGGTTCTCCTTTCGTTCGTTGGGCAGCATGAGCACCAGCGCATAGTCGCGGCTGAGTTGGTTCGTAACAGGATCGAACTCCGGCTTGTACACAGCTTGTTCGCCGGGTCGCGGATTCTTATTGAGAATGGTGCCGGCAACGAAATGAAAACCTTCCGGGTACAAATAGATTTTGCCGCTCCAGGTTTGGTTGCCACCCAGCAAAATGGCATTCGTACGCTTGATCTCTTCGAAGGTGACGAGGCGAGACTGTAGGAGCTGGGGTGTCTGCCCCGCTTGCGCGAACAAGGCGAATAGATTCGCCAGGCCCATGGTTTCGCCGACCGCCGTGAAGTCGGTGGTGGAGGGAACAAATACGAACTGTTTCAGTTCGCGAAAGTGAATGGTGTCACGGAATTCGGGCAGTTCGTCCTTGGGAATGATGTGACCGCGAGAAACAGTTTGCGGGCTGTCTCCGCTGTGCGCTGCCCGCAGCAGCGGATGGTTGGGGATCACGATGATGGGAGCTTCTTCGGGAGGCAAGAAAGGTTTCCAGAACCATTGCAGGTTTTCAGGGAACACGGGACGAGCGTGCTGCGTCAAATCCTTGTTACGAGTCCAGTCGCGCACGAGAAGAACGGTCAGTAACGCGCAAAGTGCCAACAAACCGCCGATCACCATTGCGGTCACAGATGCCCGTTCTCGCAGCGGCGAGGTACCGGTTTGCTCCGGGGTGGCGCTAGGCTCTCCCAATGCCACTTTGACGAATGCCGCCACATAAGCCCCGGGAGGCAATTCCACCCGCAGTGAATCGTTCCGGCCTTCACTTTCGTAGTAGTGTTTAAGCGCGCGCCGAATGTCGTGAGCTTGCACACGCACGATCGGGTCGGTTTGCGGGTCGAAATCGGCGCCCCGCTCGTATACCTCGACTCCGATTAGGTATTCGTTGAGTTTATCACCGTTGCCAAGGAAGGTTTGTTCTGCGACGAACTCGAGAAAACGGCTTTTCTTTGGGGAGTTCGCGAAATATTTGCTCTGGAGAACTCGGTGTAATTCCTCCCGCTTCTCAAACAGCGAGAGAGTCCCCGTCGCAAAATTGTCCCGGCTACCCATAGCAGAGTAAACGCCCGCCCCGATGGCGCCACGACCTACAGTGAATGAAACAATGGTTGCATCGAAACTAGCACCGGCTTCCAGGGAGGTCAATTCA
Source organism: Candidatus Acidiferrum sp. (assembly GCA_049686315.1). GTDB lineage: Bacteria > Acidobacteriota > Terriglobia > Acidiferrales > UBA7541 > Acidiferrum. The sequence continues at coordinate 1,729 of JBAVHY010000151.1, forward strand.
GAAATTGGAAAGGCATTCTGGACGCTTTAGGGGCGCCTTAACGGTTAGCGGCGCTGTTAATTGGGTTAACGGACGAGCCAAACTGGGAGTTAAGCGCGGTCTTTAACTGGCTGTCAAGCACCCTCGTGCCGCAAGAGGGATTGGCTCGTGTGTGCCGAATGGAGTCCTTTGGCGCCACAAGGGCCTTAGCGCAGTTTCCTGCGTGCCAGATGAGGCGAATCGGCCTTTCTTTAGCGGGTCGTTGCCAGAAATCGCCAGAAATTGCCGCCCCATGAAGCCACTTAACTGGGCCTAACGACGCGATAACTGGCTTTACCTTGAATACTTGACCTGTCCTCGTTATAGCTGAAAGCACCATGGGACGGGTGGGCCTCGGGCTGCAAATCCAAACACGTCGTGCGGTGGGGCTCAAGGCCCTGGAGGAGGCAGCTTGGTTGTGCGCCGTAATTCTGTTGGCAGGAGGTACGGTCAGAGCGCAACTGACAGACCTGACCTTAGTGGTCACCCGTCAATTGGACGAACCGATTCTGACGGTCTCCTCGCTCGGGGCCGAGGGCAATAAGTACGGCTTCGAAGGTGGCCGGGTGGTCAAACTCAACGGCACCTACCACTTGTTTACCTCCGAGATGGTTGGAGATCCGCATTGGGTGAAGATGCGGCTAGCGCACTGGACCAGTCGGGACCGCGTCCATTGGAAGCGTCATTCGACGTTATTTGAGTCGAGCGGGGACTTTACGGCCAAAGACCAGCGGGCTGCCCTGTGGTCCCCGATGCCGATCTATGACGACCGGGAAGGGCGCTGGAATTTGTTCTATGTAGCTTATCAGTGCGCGCCTGACACCCCAAAACAATGGCTGACCAACCACGAAGGCAGAATCTGGCGCGCGGTTTCGCAAGCGAAAGGCCGCTCGGGTATTGGCGGACCGTACGTGGATGCCGGCATTGTCTTGCAGCGAGGGAAAGACCCAGACCCTTGGGAGGGTCTCCAAGGAACGGATTCGTTTTTCCCGTATCGCGTGGGAGATCGCTGGTACGCCTTTTACGGAACCGCTCACACTGAAACGCTGCCGATTTCGCTTTGGCAGGTCGGGCTCGCATGGGCGCCAAGCCTGAGCGGTCCTTGGAGGCGATGCACGGAGTTGAACCCGCTGAATATCGAGAAACCGTTTATCGAGAATCCCATCGTGACCGGACTCACAGACGGCACGTATGCGGTCGTTTACGACAATCATATCGAGCATGCCGTGGGTTATTCGTTTTCGCGGGATGGAATTCACTGGGCCGCAGGAAAAGTCCTGATCGTCCAGAAAGACAGAGGCCGTTGGGCAAGCGAAGTGCGGACGCCGTTGGGGTTGATTCCCGAGGACAACGACTCGTTCACGCTTTTCTACACCGCTAACGAGGATCAGCTTGGAGTGACCAGCCGTTCGCAGTGGATCAAGACCACTCCAGGGGCCCTGGGATTTGTGGAAGTGAAGCGGGAACCCGCGCATCAGGAAGAGTATTCTGGAAGTTCAGCCAGATCGCCTCTGTTCTAACAGTTGCATAATCGGGGTGTGAACAAGGAGGAAGGGGCTATGTTTAAACATTTTCTCGGGACCTTGGTGCTTTCAGCACTGGCCGTGGGGGTGGCGGCGGCGCAAGCCAATCGCGCCAGCATCACTGGAACAGTGACCGACGCAAGCGGTGCGGTCATGGCGGGCGTAGATGTTACCGCGCGCGCCATAGATACAAACGTGGAGACCACTTCCGTCACCAATGGCGACGGGATTTATCTTGTGCCGAATCTGCCTCCCGGGACTTACACGCTGACCTTTCGAAGGGATGGCTTCAAAGAAATTGTTCAACCCTCCGTGACACTGATCTCCACCCAAGTGGCTGGCATTAACGTCACCATGCAGTTAGGTGCTACCTCGGAAAATATCACTGTCACTGCACAAGCGCCGGTCCTGGACAGCCAATCCGTAGCCATCGGCACAAACATGAATGGCAAGGTGGTCACCGACCTGCCATTGAGCATTTATGGTGGCGGAAGATTCGTCGAGGATTTTGCGGTGGCGCTGACTCCTGGATACTCCCCATATAGCAGTCCCTATGGCGCAGTAGTGAACGGCGCGCAATGGTTCACAAAAGACTACACGGTTGATGGCACCTCAGGAACGGCATCGATTCGAGGAAATTCGCTGCTTACAGGGCCGAACATGGAATCAGTGGAAGAGTTACAGGCGCAAACGAGCGGTCTGGACTCGGCGAGCGCGATAACCAGCGGCGGGGTCATGAGCTTCACCCTAAAGTCGGGGACGAACCAGTTGCACGGCTCGGGTTTTGGCTACATGGCCAATGAGTTTCTTAATGCCAATACCTGGACAAACAATTTCGATGGAACCTCCCGCGGCAGAAGGCGCGCCTGGGATTACGGCGGAAGCCTTGGCGGTCCGATCTTCAAGGACAAGCTATTTTTCTTTGTCTCTTTCGAGCGGTTTACAAAGACCGATTTCCGGCTGGGCGGGTACAGCGGGTTTGTGCCGACTGCAGACATGTTGAATGGGAATTTCAGCGCGCAACTGGGAAGCGTCTTGTGTCTGCAATCCGGCGGGGGCTACTCCGCTGACTGCACCGCGCCCGGTGCCACGCCCGTAAGTGTGCAGGACAACAGCGGGCAAACCGTAGCTCTGCGCCAGAACATGATTTTTGATCCTGTGACCGGAAATCAATTTACGAACAATACGATTGATCCCAGCCGTTTTAGCAGCGTCGCGCAAAAAGTGAACGCAATTTACCAAAAGTTTTACGCTCCAGAGCGGAACGACTTAACCAGCAACAATCGGCTTCCATTGAGTGGTACTCCTAGTGAGACCGCTCCCCAGCCCGTGGTGAAACTCGACTATAACCTCACCGGCCGCGATCATTTTTCCGGATCCTGGATTTATGACAGCCGGCCGCGAATCCTGGTGGATAGCGGAGGTATCTGGCAGGGAGGAACAACGGATGGTGGCCCGTTTTCCGCAGCTCGTACCCAGAAAGTGAAATCGGATCAATTTCGCCTCAGTGAGGCCCATACCTTTACAACGAATCTGCTGAACGTATTCAACGTGACGTACAACTGGTATGAGCAGGGAGACACGCCTTCGGCTGGCGGGACAGATTGGAATTCGGCATTGGGTTTTGGCAATACCGGAGCGAACAACTTCCCGCTCATTTCCTTTGGAAACGCCATCAACGGCTATGGAGTGACGTTTATCGGCAACACGTTTCAGGGCGCTTTCGCAGGAGCCACGATCATGACGGGTGACACGGTGACGTGGACGAAGGGGCGGCACAGTCTCTCCTTCGGCGGAGACTTTCGCGCATATCAAGTGAACAGTCACAAGGGAGAAGGTGCGCTGAGTTTCAGCTTTGTGCCGAACACCACGGACGGTGGATTCACAGGCGTGGCGGGGTCCGGCTTCGCAAGTTATATGCTGGGAAATGCTGTCAACGCGGCTCAAACGACACCCTTTGACCTCTACGGTCGACGGAAAGCGATGACCTTGTTCGCTCAGGATAGCTACAAACTCACGCCAAAATTGACACTGACAGCCGGGTTGCGTTGGCAATACGCCTGGCGCTACCACGAGAAGTACGGGCACTGGGCAAACTTTGATCTTACTCAGATCGATCCAAATTATGGGTACCCAGGGAAGCTAGTTTTTGCCAACGGTGGCGGAGACAGCTTTGAAAGGGACGAATATTCGGATGGATTTGGGCCACAGATCGGGTTAGCCTATGCTCCGGCAAGCAAGTGGGTAATCCGCGGATCCTTGAGCCTCGCGCTCTTGCCCCCCAGCGGTCCGTATTTCAACGGTGTGCCCAATGGATTTGCACCGGGGTTTCAGGGAACCAACACTGTCAACTCGCCGTTCGATTGGGATAGCGGTTATCCCGGCGTCTTCAAATCAGGCAATAAGAAAATCGATCCCAGCGCCGTGTTTCCACTCGTGAGCGTAGATCCGCATGCTCTCATGCCGGCATTCAGCGCTACCTTTAACCTAGGGGTCCAGTATGAGCTGACACCCAACATGAGGTTGGAAGTCGCTTACGTGGGCAATCGTGGGCATCACCTGCCCGACACGGCCTTGGCATGGAACGAGCCGTCCGGTTCTACCTTCCTGAAAACTGTGAACGCCAATTCGGGTATGAATCCGTACAACAATTACATCTTCTGCACCACAGCCGGGGCTCCGGTGACGACCGATCTTGGCGGCAATGCTCTTACAGGGATTAACTGTCCAAACCTGCCACCTGCCCCGAATGATTTTTTCTATGGACCAGCACTGGCCACGATCGCTCCAATGCCGCAAGTGGCGAATTGGGCGGCCTCCTATTATTACTACTATAATTTAAATTACGTTGGACTACCGTTGGGCCAGACCTCCTACAACTCAATGGTGGTAGATCTTGTCAAGCGCGGGGGTCGCGGTTGGTCGATGGATCTGAACTATACTTATTCCCGTCAAAGGGGGGACACTTATTCGGCAATACAGGAAGCCAACGGCTACTACACTCCGGTGCAGGATTTCGGGAATCTGTCCGCGACCGCAAACTCCCTGACGGGTTACGACCTGACCCATGTCATCAAGGGCTACGTTACTTATGAACTGCCCTTCGGAAGAGGCAGACGCTGGCTATCGGACAAGGGTGGCTTCGTGAATGCCCTTGCTGGCGGTTGGCAGGTCAGCGGCTTGGTGTTGTACAACAGCGGCCAACCGCTTCGGGTCGGAGTTAACACACCATTTTATCCGCTGTGGGGCAATATCTTTCCCGATTATCATCCTTCCGGTTTGTTTGGACCCTTTAGTCCCAGCCAATATCAGGCAGGTTCAGGAACCCCGCCGCTCCACTACTTTGCTCCGTCCGTCGCAAGCTCACCCATCAATGGGAACACGATCGCCTTCGGTAGTGCTGGTGCCACTGATTCCAGGCTGCGTTGTCCCGGGCAGGCGAACGAGAACGTCAGCATCGTGAAATACTTCTCATTGGGTGCCGATGGCAGATACCAACTCTCTCTGCGCGCGGAATTCTACAACCTGCTCAACCGGCACTATTACAGCATCCTCGGCTGTGGAGGCAGCAGCACCAACGTCGGCGATGGCAATTTTGCTCAAGTGACGGGAGTTCAAGACAATCCACGGACCGGACAGCTTGGCGTCCGATTCACGTTCTAACGAAAGGTAATCTCCCGGAGCAATTCGCGGTGCAGCCAATTGCCACGCGTTTCCTACGAGGTGACTGTTTTGCAAATCGGGGTGTAGGCGCGAAGTCAGGAGCCAATACACCAGCAAACAGGTTGCTCTCGTTTGACGAATCTCACGAAGAGTAAAGCGAACCTTGCGTCGAGGAAACATGGCGCAGTTAATTGCATGGTGTTTCATAGCGGCCTGTCTGATCGCCACCCCCCAGCTTGCGGCTGGAAAAATCGCCGCGGAATATTATGTCGACGCGCTGGCAGGCAATGACGCTAACACCGGCACAAGCCCAGAGGCCGCGTGGAAAACACTCAGCAAAGTAAACGCCACTACGTTTCAACCCGGCGACTCGATTCTACTGAAGGCTGGCTCAGCATGGGATGGTCAGCTTTGGCCCAAGGGCTCGGGTGCTCCGGGCCAGCCGATCCACGTCGGCAAGTACGGCCATGGTGCGAAGCCAATGATTCGCGGGAACGGGGCCGTGGAAGATACGGTCTTGCTGAAGAACCAGGAATACTGGGAATTGGAAGACCTGGAAGTCAGCAACGCCGGCAAGACCGCCGCCATCCGCCGCGGAGTGCATCTGGCGGTCGAGGATTTCGGCGAAGCGCATCACCTCGTAGTTCGGCGAATGACCATCCATGACGTCTCTGGGCGCGACGATTCCAAACAAAATGGCGGTATCACCATTACAGCAGAGGGCGAGCGTAAACCCAGCCGCTTTGTCGACGTCCTAATTGAAGACAATGATCTTTATTATGTGGATCGGAACGGCATTTCCAGTTGGTCGGACCGCTGGCAACGCTCCAAATGGTTTCCCAGCCTTGGCGTGGTTGTACGCGGCAACAGACTGCGCGATATTGGCGGCGACGGAATCATGATCGCCGTCACCGACGCAGCACTTCTCGAGAGAAATGTCGTCGCCAGGGCGAACCAGCGTTCTGAGGGCTACAACGTTGCCATCTGGACTTGGAGCGCGGACAATTCCGTGATTCAGTTCAATGAGGCGTACGAAACCAAAGGCCAGCGCGACGGCGAGGGCTTTGACTCCGACTGGAACAGTCGCAACACCGTGATTCAATACAATTACAGTCACGACAACGATGGCGGATTCCTCTTAATCTGTAACGACGGTTCGCAACGTGCTCTCGACAGCATTGGCAACGTGGGGACAATTGTGCGGTACAACATCAGTCAGAATGATCGTCATCGCGGAATAACCGTATCCGGCCCCGTGCAGGACACGTTGATCTATAACAACACCCTTTACATCGGCGCGTCGCAGAATGTGGACGAGATACTCTTTACGGATTGGTCTGGCTGGTCCAGCAAGACCGCGTTTTTCAGCAACATTTTCTATGCCTTGGGAGAAGCCAGGATCGGTCATGCCGTCTCCCGCGCCGCGGATGGCGCTCATACCTCGGCGCCCAGTCTGGGAGGCAGTCAGGGGAATCAATTCGATTCCAACGTGTATTTTGGGCGCATCCATGCCACGGAAGATGTTCACGCGATGACCGTGGATCCGCTCTTTGCTGCCGCGGGAAAGGGCGGCGCGGGGCGCGAAACGCTGCGCGGTTACGCCCTGCAATCTGGCTCGAAGGCAAGAAGCAGCGGAGCTCACGTTCACCAGAATGGGGGAAAGGACTTCTTTGGCACCACCCTGGTCCACTGCGCCGCGGTAGATCGCGGTGCGGTACAGAGCAGTCCTTGCCCCGAACGATGAATATCGGGGAATTGCAATCCGACGTTATGTAGCGGAAAGCCCCCAGCCCGAAATGTGCCGAGTGCGTCTTGACAACCTGGTGCTCAGGAAATCGGCGGCCTCAGCACCAATCGAATTGGTTGAGTCAGAGAGAGGCAGCATGAAACACTTCGATTTTGTTTTCAATGAAAATAAACCTCTGGCTGGTTCTCTAGTTTTGGCCTTTGCGCTTTTCCTTTCCGCTGCCCCTGCGCGGGCACAGTTGCCCGCAAAAGATGTCTTCCGCCCGGACCAGATGGACACCATTCTCTACGGCGCCGCCTACTATCCCGAATACATGCCTTACGAACGCACGGACGAAGACATCGTCTTAATGAAGAAAGCCGGCATCAATGTCGTTCGCGTTGGAGAATCCACCTGGGGCTTGTGGGAACCCGAAGACGGGCGCTTCGAGTACGCTTGGATGGACCGCGTTATCGAGAAGCTTCATGCCGCGGGGATTCGCGTGATTCTCGGCACGCCGACCTATTCCATTCCCGCGTGGATGTACAAAAAGCATCCAGAAATGGTGGTCACACGGCTTGGCGGGCAATATCTTTACTACGGACTGCGTCAAAACACCGATCTGATGAACTCCACCTATCGTTCTTACTGCGGTCGCGTGATTCGCAAACTTCTCGAACACTATAAAGACAATCCTGCCGTCATTGGCTATCAAATCGACAATGAAACTTCTTCCGCCGGCGCCGCGAATCCCGATGTGCAGGCCGGATTTAGGGAATACCTGGAATCCAAATTCAAGACCGTGGAACAGTTGAACAAGATCTGGGGCTTGAATTACTGGGGCCAGCGGCTGGACAAATGGGATGAGCTTCCTACCCGCGACGGAATCCTAAATCCCGGTTGGAAGCTGGAGTGGGAACGCTATTCTCAATGGGAAACAACCGATTTTCTCGAATGGCAGGCAAAGCTCGTTAACCAGTACAAGCGGCCGGATCAGTTCGTCACTCACGATTTTGCCGGAGCGCCGCGCCCCGAAGTCAGCGAATACGATGTGGCGAAGTCGCTGGATATCGTTGCGGCGAATCCGTATCACGGCACCCAGGATGATTACGATGGCGAGGCTTCATCCTATGAGGGCGACTACTCGCGCTCCTTGAAACACACCAATTACCTGATCACCGAAACCAACGCCGCGGCTATTGGTTGGGATTCCAAGGGCCAATATCCGCCGTACGGGGGTCAGTTGCGTCTCGACGTCTACACGCATATCTCCTCTGGCGCCAACATGGTCGAATATTGGCACTGGCACTCGCTGCACTACGGTCAAGAGACCTATTGGAAGGGCGTGCTCGGGCACGACCTTCAACCTGGTCGCCTGTATGACGAAGTGAGCCGCACCGCGCACGAACTACACCGCATCGGACCGGAAATCGTCGATCTCCGCATCGAAAATCAGGTGGCAATTCTCTACAGCCGCGATTCCTACTACGGCATCGAGTTTATGAAGTTCGCCGATAGCGTGAATTATTCGACAATTCTCCGCC
>JBAVHY010000152.1:0-3695 GCA_049686315.1 Candidatus Acidiferrum sp.
GGCCAAGGAAAACTTCGATCGTGTTGCCGCGTCGGCGGCTCAGATCCGTTCGGTACTAGCGAAGGATCCGGGAATTCTTGTGGAGCTGAAGCGGTGGATAGCTAAGGAAGCCACCGATAACGGGCAAATCGTGGAAGACTCCATGCTGGCCGACGATGCAGTCTTCGACAGGCTCGACCGCGACGTGGCGTTCCGATCCATGGCCACCCGTTTGGTTCAGCGCTATGGGTATCTGATGCCGGCGCCGAACCCGGACTCGACCATGGGGAAGGAACAAGAGCTGATCTTAAAGGAGCGTGCCCGGCGAATTGTTCAGATTGAGAGCCAAGAAGACTCCGAGTTGACACGTCCAAGCAAAAATGACCACACCTACGCAGAGAGAACGACAGAGTGCGCAGAGACAAACGGTGGTGAAGGTTGTCTGCAGCGCCGGAACTCGGGACCGCGGCGGGACACATCGGTGCCCAACAATAACAATAATGAGATACCACAGCCTCCGGCGAATCTGCAGGAGTTCCCGGAAGCCGTGCCCCAGCAGCGCGGTGCACAAATCATTCAGACCGCGGAGGTGAACCCTGATTTGGGTATGAATCCGGGAACAGTAACACGAAGGGCTGGCCCGGATTCTTATCTCAATCCAGAAGGCCTGTCGGGAGAGGGTTCAATCAACGGAGCACCGCCGCGTGGTTCGGCGGGACTGGGCGGGGGAACGCCGCAGATCTTTGGAAGTAATGCTGCTCCAAACCTGGGTTCAACAGGGGCGCCCAGCGCAAAAGGGGAAGATGTTGTTTCCCGGAGGAATCGCGGCTGGTGGGAGCGTGAATCCAGGAACGAAGAGGAGTTTGCGCCGCCCACGATGGTGCGCAGCGCGAATCCTTTTTCGGATGTCCCTTCCTTGTACGAGATGTACATGCAAGCCGCGCCACAGCAAAAACTGCAGCGATTCGGCCTGGATGTGTTTCGGAACGATTCTCGGTTGACGGACGCCGTACCGATGGATTTGCCGGTGGGTCCGGATTATGTGGTGGGACCGGGTGACGGTCTGGCGGTAGATATCTGGGGAGGTATTTCACAGCGGCTTACGCGCGTGGTTGACCGCGCAGGGCGCATCGCGCTGCCGGAAGCCGGACCGATCTTGGTGAGCGGAAAGACGCTCGGCGAAGTACAGTCGGCGGTCCAACAGGCTTTGCGCTCGGAGTTTCTCGGCGTGTCCGCCGATGTATCGCTCGCGAGACTCAGGACGGTGCGGATTTATGTAGTGGGTGACGTGAAGGACCCAGGGGCCTACGACATCAGCTCGCTTTCGACACCACTGAACGCAATTTATGCGGCAGGGGGTGTAACCGCGCGCGGCTCATTGCGTTCGTTGAAACACTTCCACGGCAAAACCCTGGTGCAGGAAGTGGATGCATATGACCTACTGCTCCATGGGGTTCAGACGGACCTGAAGCACCTGGAGAATGGAGACTCGCTCCTGGTGTCGCCGCTTGGTCCTGAAGTCACGGTGGATGGGATGGTGCGGCGTCCATCGAATTATGAATTGAATGACGAAAAGAATCTGGCGGACGTGGTGGAACTGGCCGGCGGTATTTTACCGACGGGTACGATGAGCCATATCGAAGTGCAGCGGATTGAAGCTCACCAGAAGCGGACCATGGTGAGCTTTGACGTGGCGCCGACAGAAAACAAGGAGTCCATCACCGCGAAACTGAGGGAGTTTCAGATTGCCGATGGAGACCAAGTGCACGTGTTTCCCATTGCCAACTACAACGAAGACGCCATTTTTCTTCAAGGACATGTGATCCGGTCGGGAAGATATTCCTACACGAAGGGAATGAAACTGACCGACCTGGTTGCTTCCTACAAGGATCTGCTGCCCGAGCCTGCGGGGCACTATGCCGACCGGATAACCATCCATCGGTAGAGAGTTTCGATCTGACGGCCGCTCTGGAACATCCGGAAGCAGCGCCAAATCTGCAGCCTCTCGATACCGTGCGGATTTTCGGCCGCTATGATTTTGAGGGGGCGCCAGCGATTTGGGTGGGCGGCGAGGTGCGGCAGCCCGGGAAGTACAAAACTTCTGGGCAGGTGCATCTTCGCGACGGCATTTACCTCGCGGGTGGATTGACGCCGGATCCAGCGCAGGGAAGTGCACAGGTCTTCCGGACGCAGCCTGACGGAACGATGAAGATTCTGAGTGTCGACCTGAAAGAAGCGATCGCGGGCAACCCGGTAGAAAACATTGTACTGCTGCCGCGAGATCGGTTGTTGATCCACAAGAGCCCGGCAAGGGTAGACCCCGCGACCGTCTATATCAACGGCGAGGTGGCTAAGCCAGGCCGATACCCGTTCACCACGAATATGAACGTCCAGGATTTGATTCGTGTGGCGGGGGGCCTGAAGCGCGCGGCTTCCACGGACACTGCGGACTTGACCCGCTATCCGGCGACGCAGCAGGGCGTGATTGCCGGGGAGCACGTGAGGGTGAATCTGGCCGGGGCGCTTGCCGGAGAAACGGCAGCCAATCTTCCGCTTCGTGAAGGCGACGTGCTGACAGTCCAGCCGATCCGGGGCTGGAACGACATTGCGGCGGCGGTGACGGTGCGCGGCGAGCTGGAGCACCCGGGAACCTACGGCATCAAGCCAGGCGAGCGGCTGAGCTCGGTCCTAGAGCGAACGGGCGGCTTCAACAAGGAGGCATCCCCGTATGGTGCGATCCTGATGCGGCGAGAAGTGCGGGAAGTGCAGATGAAGGCGCACCTGGAACTCATTGAGCGGATGAAATCGGCAGAGGTGCATCTGAAAGCTCTGCCAGAGGGCGACGAAGATCAGAAGAGTGCCAAGCTCAACGCGATCGCATCGAGTGAAACAACACTGCAGCAGCTCGAGGCCAGCCAACCGATCGGCCGCGTTGTGGTGCGCTTGCCTTCGAACTTCAAGGAATGGAAGAACAGTGCCGCGGATGTAGCCATGCGAGACGGCGATGTTCTAGTCATACCGAAAAAGGCGAATTACGTGATGGTGAACGGACAAGTGTTCAACCCCACAGCGGTCAGTTATCTGCCAGGGCATTCTGCCAAGTGGTATCTGAGCCAAGCGGGAGGGTTGACGCCGGCAGCCGACAAGAAGGCCGTATTCGTGGTTCGCGCGGATGGTTCGGTGCTCTCTGCGAAGAATAACGGGGCTGGTTGGTGGTCGGGCGATTCATTGAACTCGCCACTAAAGCCGGGTGACGCCGTCGTTGTCCCGGAGAGAGCGCCAAAGGTAGGTGGCCCGAGCTTTGCGAACATCATGCAGGCTGCGCAATTGGCATCCTCTCTTGCGCTCACGGTGGCGTACATACATCCGTAACTCGGAAGGGTGCTGATGCGAAGAAGGGCACAGGTTGGAGCATGGCTAGCGCTTAGCTTTCTTGGGGCCGGAAACGTCTGGGCTTTCCCACAGGAGCCGGAAAAGCAGGAGAAATCGGCGGAAGCCAAGAAGAGCAGGGAAATGCGGCAGGAACAAAAGTCCAATGCAGAAGCCGGCACCACGGAAGAAGACAAGGATACCTCAGGGACGCTGCATCATAGCGCTACGAGACTAGGAGAGAGGTATTTGCTTGACCAGAAACAAATCTGGATGAGTCCGGCGCGTCTTCGCTGGCAGGACGCGAACTGGTTGCTGCCGCTCGGCGGTGTTAGCGCCGGCCTATT
>JBAVHY010000153.1:0-5041 GCA_049686315.1 Candidatus Acidiferrum sp.
GGGTTTGTCCAGGGTTTGTCCAGGGTTTGTCCAGGGTTTGTCCAGGGGCCGCCTTCTGAGGCGGTCCGCCAACTCAACCACACCTCATTCCCGCCACTGTCATCCTGAGGGACGCGCCGTTTGCGTCCCGAAGGATCTCAACCGCGACCCCTGCAAGGCTTTACGTTGAGATCTCGCCGACCCTCATCGGGTCGACTCAAGATGACAACGCGTTGCTGCATTTGAACAGTTGAAGAGGTTTTCCTCGTGAGAAATGTGGCCTAGGGGCAAGAAGCAAGGCAGTGAACCTGGAGAGCGCGCTACTCACGCAGCATTTTCGGAACGGAACATGCGTTGAAAACGCGGACCCACGAAATGTACGCCGACCACTTTATCGCCATCGGTGAGCGCTTCACTCACGTGGACGACGAGGCCTTGCGTTTCAAAGTCAGTTCCGTCGCGCCTGGCGGCGGCTCCGTGCAGGGGAATACGGATCTGCAGGCTTGAGCCGATGGCAACGTCGAAGCGGGTACGAAACGCCGCTCCACTGCGGCAGAGGTTTTCGCTGGCGGTATCTTCCTCGAAAATGAATCCTTGCGCATCGCGGCCGCGGACACGCAAAGGCAGGTGCACGGAGATTCTACGTTCGGACCTCTGCTGAGCAATGCTCTCGGCGATCTGGCTCATGGGCTGGATTTCCCCCAATGGCCGCCTTCCGCTCGAAGAAGCGTTCGACGTTTTCGACCACTTCCGCAGGCGTGCGCGCCAAATGAACAATTCTGCGCAGCTCGCTGCCATTCCCTACCCCGTGAGTAAACCAGCAGGCGAACTGCTTCATTTTGCCCATAGCGTCGGGCAGATTGGAGTGAAGAATTTGTTTGTAGTAGCCAGAAAGTAAACGGTGGCGATCTTCCTCGTAGGGCAAGGTATATCGCCCAGTTTCTTGGAATTCCTTCATTTGCGCAAAAATCCAGGGGTTCGTGGCGGCGGCACGGCCGATCATCACCCCGTCGCAGCCCGTCTCTCGCACCATGCGCGCGGCATCTTCGGGACATTGGATGTCGCCGTTTCCAATCACCGGGATCTTCACCGCCTGCTTCACTTCAGCGATGAGGTTCCAGTCAGCTTTCCCTGCAAAGCCTTGCAGGCGAGTCCGCGGATGGATGGCGGCGGCCTCGATGCCAACCTGCTCTGCCATCTTCACGACGTCCTTGGCCACGATCGAGTTTTCATCCCAACCAGCGCGCAACTTAATGGTTAGCGGAATTTTCACCGCGGCGCGGACGTGGCGGAAAATGTCTTCGAGCAACGGCAATTCGCGCAACAGGCCGGAGCCACCGCACTTGACTACTTTCTTCGCCGGGCAGCCGAGGTTGATGTCCACCGCGTCATAGCCGAGATCTTCGACCATGCGCGCGGCGTCGGCCATGACCCGGGGACTGGCGCCAAACAGTTGCGCGGCAATCGGATGCTCGTCGTCCTGAAAGTAGAGGTAACGGTGGACCTTCCCGGCGCTTCGCGTGATGCCCTCTGAACTGGTGAACTCGGTCATCAACAGGCCACATCCACCCAGGCCGCGAATCACGCGCCGGAACAAGGTATCGGTCACCCCAGCCATGGGCGCCAACACCGTGGCGGGCCGAATACACAAATCCCGCACTTTATATTCCACAGGAATCATCGAGGAATAGGTGCTGTCGATCGAGCGGTCCACCCTTCCCAAGATGTCGCGCGCCCGTTCGGAGAATTGTGGGTTGTCGCAGTTAATTTTTCTGCTCCCTTTTTATCGCTTCTTTTGGCAGTTCGGCCGGCGGCTCCGCCAAATACTTTCCCAAGCGCAGAAATTTGCGTCCCAGCGCTCCGCTGTAAGCAGACCAATCCTCTTCCCCGGATTCGATGGCCAGGGCGGCGCGAACGGCGGCCATTTTGGAGTCCAAGTCATCAAGATAGTGGAAGACCAGGGCTTCCCGAATCATGGGCAGTTTCGGCGAGCCGAATTCATATTGGCCGTGATGGCTGATGAGAATGTGTTGGATCACAGTCTTCAGTTTGTCCGGAAACCCCGCGATTGCCTCCATTGCTTTGGTTATAGTTTCCAATTCCATAACGATGTGCCCCAGGAGTTGGCCCTCGGTGGTGTAGCCGACCGCGCGCTCGTAGCAAAGTTCATCGAGTTTTCCCACGTCGTGCAGCATTGCCGCCGTAAGAAGCAAGTCCACATCCAATTCGGGATAATGAGCGGCAACCTTCTGGGCCAACCCACACAATCCGACGACATGTTCGAGCAAACCACCCAGATAGGCGTGGTGCATGACCTTGGCGGCCGGCGCGCGCTTGTAGCGGACCACGGTTTGCGGGTCACTCAGAATTTTGGCAACCAAATTCTTCAGCCAAGGGTTCTTCATCCCCTCGGAGTAAGCCAGCATTTGCTTATACAAATCGTCGACGTCAAAGGGAGTGCGCGGGAGAAAATCGGCCAGGTCGATCTCTTCGGGCTTGGCCAGGCGGAACTGCTGAAGGGACAATTGCGGCTTGTTGCGGTAGATCTCGACGCGAGCCTGTACCTTGACGAAATCGTCGCGGTTCACGTCTTTGGCATAGTTTTCGAACTGGTCCCACATGCGCGCTTCGATGGTGCCGCTGCGATCGCCAAGCTCCATGCGCAGATAGGGTTTACCCGCATTGGTGTTGCGGACTTCTTTCTCATGCACCAGGAAGAAGCCGGTGATGGCCTGGTCCGCGGTCAGGTCCTTTACGAAGGGAGCCTTCATGATTTCGGCTCGGTCGTTTTCTTCCCGAACAGAAGATACTTCTTGTGCCCCTTCTTCTCTTTCGCGGATTCCGGAGTGGCGCTCACCTCTTCGATCTCCGAGTTGCCGCCACCGGCCATCTCCTGGTATCCGGGCTTGATGACCACATAACTCTGCTCGCGAAGAGTTTTCAGATATTCGCGGAGCGCAGGTTCCATCTTTTCGCTGTAAAGCTGGTCCATAATCCTGCTTTCGACCTTGCTGTACGGCTGCTCACCTTCTTCGTAACGCTCCAAAACCTGCAAGACCAGAAAACTGGTCTTGGTTTCAATGACGTCGGTCATTTCGTTCTTCTTCATCTTAAAAACAACGTCCTCAAGTTCCTTGGAAAGTTCGCCGCGCTTGTACTGGCCGAGAAAACCGCTCTGCTGGGCGGTTGAGCCATCGGAGAAACGCTTTGCGAGTTCGCCGAAATCTTCGCCGTCCTTCACGCGGTCACGCAGCTTTTGCGCCTTGGCCTTTAGCTCCGGAATCTCGGACTCTTTCTTGCCTTCGGTTTTGACCTCAATGGCGCGCAGGACAACTTGTTCCGGCATCACGAATTCTTTCTTGTGTTCCTCGTAATACTTCATGGCATCTTCGTGGCCAATGGTGATGTGGGAACCCACTTCGCGTCGAATCACTTCCTGGGTGAGCAGGCGGTTTTCGATGTTGTTTTTGAAGTCGTCCCAGTTCATGTTCTGGGACGTGACGGCCTTCTCCAGCTCGTCCAAATCCTTCAATTTGTTCTGCTGGCGAATCTGGTCCAACTGCTTGACCACATCCGCCTTCACGCTCATGCTCATGTCCTTGCCGCGTTGCGCCAGAAGCGATTGATCGATCAAGTCACGCAGGGCGTATTTCTGGCGGTCCTCGACGGCCACCTGGAGCTGTTCCGGATTGCAACGGCCGCTGCAATCCTGCTGAGCGTCCTCAGCCGCCGAAGCGCGCGCTTTTTGCAGTTCGGAGTGCGTGATGATTTCATTGTTGACGCGTGCAACGATTTCCTCAACCACCCGCTCGCCTTCCGCGTTCTTCTTGGTTGCGGGGGCCTTCGTCGGAAGGCTGTCCGTCTTTTTGGGGGCGACTGGCTTCGGTGTGTCTGGTTCCGGCTCCGCCATCTGCGGCTTCTCCAGCTGGGGGGGGCTCTGCGCGGGTGGAGTCTGTGGAGGCGCGTCTTGCGCAGGGGGATTCTGGCCCATGAGCGGCCAAGCGATCAGAAGTCCGGCGAGCAAAGCTACCTTTTTCATACAAATCCTCATTTGCAAGTTTAACTTGGAATTCCCGCCCTGTCAGCTTTGGCTTTCCCCACGCAAGCCGGAGAGAACCTTGCGGAGTGCGCCGGTGACGGACTCTCCGCGTTCCAGCTCCATCCATAAAACACCGCTGGGATCGAGCTTAATTCCCTTTCGAGAGCGCACGACCTTTACGACCGCGGCAGGCTCTAGCGTCGTCTCCGGATGGAAGCGCAGAGCGATCTTGCTCCCCTGACGCTCCACAGCCGCGATGCGTAGACGCTCACACAAGGATTTGAGGGCGGCAAATTCCAGAAGGTTTTCCACGGCTTTGGGGAGCGCGCCGAAGCGGTCTTGCAGTTCCTTGTGGACATCCTGCCTCTCGGCTTCGCTGGCTATCGATGAAATTCTCTTGTAAGTGCGCAGGCGCAAGTTTTCACTGGGTATGTACTCCGGCGGGATACGAACGTCCATGCCCAGGCTCAGGGTGGTGCGCAATTCGGGCGTCGCCTCTTCGCCCTTCAACTTGGCGACGGCGCGCTCCAGCATTTGCACGTACATGTCAAAGCCGATGGCCTCAATATGGCCGTGCTGCTGGCGCCCGAGCATGTTGCCCGCGCCGCGAAGTTCCAGATCGAGAGCAGCGATGCGGAAGCCGGCGCCAAGTTCGCTGAATTCCTTCATGGCCGCGAGCCGCTTGCGGGCGACATCGGAGAGGACAGCCTGTGGGGGTACGAGCAGGTAGGCATAAGCGCGCTGGCTGGAGCGCCCCACGCGGCCGCGCAACTGGTAAAGTTCCGCGAGGCCGAGCCGGTCGGCGCGGTTGATGAGTATGGTGTTGGCGCGGGGAATGTCCAAGCCATTTTCGACAATGGTTGTGGCCACCAGCACGTCCGCCTCGTCTCGGACGAATTTGAGCATGACCTGTTCCAACTCCCGCTCCGCCAATTGGCCGTGGCCCACGACGACGCGTGCTTTGGGGACGAGCCTGGCCACCAAGCTTCCCAGGGAATAAATGGACTCGACGCGGTTATGAAT
>JBAVHY010000154.1:0-5974 GCA_049686315.1 Candidatus Acidiferrum sp.
CAAGTCGAGAATGTGCAGAGCATCGCGCGCGTCCGTCTTCTGCTTCCGCACCATGGCGGCACGGATCTCCGCCGCATCTCCGATCCAGAGTTCGTGATGGTGTTCTCGCAGCGTTCTCTCGAACCACTGCGCATCGCAGGTAGCTTCCATGCCGACTCGGGCCGGACTCGGAAGCGTGGCATAAAACTTCTTGGCTTCTCCGTTCTCGTGTTCCAACCGACGCTCGATAACCTCGCCGGTCGTGGGATCCAGCATGGCGATTTGCTGGAAGCGTGAATGGAAATCACAACCTATAATGAACATCACTCGGCTCCTTTCCTCCGAGCCTTGGTCGAATCACCTTCGCCAAGTCTACTCGGTCGAGGGGAGCCGACGAAGTTATCCAATCAATTAACAGCATTCGCGTCCACATGAAATCCGCCGTGAAAGGGAGCTCGTCAAAAGGGCAGTGTCCCGACTAAGCAGGCACTACAATCCTTCTTGCGGATGGGAGCGGAGTGATAAACCCGCCTCCTGCCCTCGATTTCGGGTGGCCTAAATCCTCCACTTCTCAATGCGGAATGACGGTACAAACTCTTCCACTCTTCACCTGCGTGGTATTCACAATCAAAATGCCAGGACAGCCAGCCTTTTCGCTGGATGATACGTGTTTCGTGAGTCAGCAGAACTTCCAGCTCCTTACAGAACTCAATCACCACACCATGTTCAGAGTCCTTAAATTCGTTCATTTCAAAAGGTTGATACCAAAAATAGGTGTCGTTACTGCAACGCGGAACGAGGTGGGCACTTATTTGTCGTTCACCATCTTTATAAAACCAGAGTCGAAAAAAATATTCCCCGCCGAGCGCGATGGGCAGGTCAACTTTGGTGATTACATCGTGGAACTCGTCGCGTGTCTCAACGCATGGGACAAGTTGACTGGCGTCGCCAACGAGACGATTCAGCAGGAGCAGAGTCTGGTCATCAATCTTGTGTAACGTGTGCTCGTTCACGCATAGAGTATACGCCGGACACACGAAAACCACGCCAGGTCCTAACAGCGTTACCGGAGAGTTGGTACTTGGGGACTAATAAGGGTCAAAAGTTGGCGACATGATGTTGTGGCCCGCGTCTGGGTTCCCTTTAGCACAAGTCACCTTTCCGGTCTTTGTCTTTCTCAAAGACACAGGGCTTGGACATGGCTCGATATAGATGTGCCTCTCATCTGTTACTTTGGCTCCTTCCGGCAGTCCACTCGTTTCCCAACCCATGCTGTCGTATTCGACAAAATACACGTTCCCTTCGGCATTTCCCGCCAGTCCAGCCGCAACCTGCGAATCAATTCCCTGTAAATTGTACCGAACATAAAAGGGCGACCTGCTACCGAACGCGTTGAGGGTGCAATCCGATGCGCGAGTAGGGTCGGCTCCAATTCCAACCCATCCGCAGTTGAGAGTGGTTCCATCCTTGCCAGCTAACGAGAGGAGCTTTCTATCGATGAGAGCCATGCCTGTGTCACTGGACAAATGCAAAGACGACTGCTCTGATTTCTTGGTATTCCCACAACCGCCCAGAAGAAATCCCAAGCCTGCGATTAACCATACGCAGACCCGTTGTGCTCTCCGTGATTTGGTACCAGAGTTCAAAGTGACGTCCGGAGCAGAGATTGAGCACAGCATAGCAGATATAGCGGACAGTGGCTGGTATACAGCAATTGCGGACAAGTGCAATCCGTGCGGAATCGGGCCACTTTTACGAGTACGCTACTTCACAGGCGCTGAGCGGCTCCATGATGGTTTACTATACGTTTCATGAGTGGATTAGGAAGCAATCTTGACCCGGAACTCTTGCAAGCCCGATGGGTTCTCGGAGGCATTGAGCCCGAACAATTGGTAGCGATAGCAGTTTCAGCACTAGAGCGAGGATTCGACGGAACTGCTTTGCAACAGCTTGCGGGTCTGTCGCGGCCAACGATGAGCGACCTAGGCACTCTTCCCGGGAGGGTTTTTGCAGCCATGGGCCTGAAGCCAATCAACCAGGATGAAGCTGTGGCCCGCCTGCTCGCTCGCGGGGAACCCGCGACGAGCCCAGTAATTTCGGCGCTTCGTCAAGCTTTCCCGGACTTCGAAGAACGTTGGAAGAAGCACGTCGCATGGTGGGGTGGAAATTCCGCTGGCTCATACAATGATATCGCCGAGTTCGTTCATTTCGTTATCGAGGACTTACGTGAAAAGGGAAAACTCGATGAGACACGCCGCGTCTTTCAGGTCTTGGAGAACCTCCTCGTAGAAGCTGACCAAGAAACCAGAAACCTCATCGGTCTTGGTTTCTTTGAGGACCTACAAAATGTTGCGTCCCATCGACCTCAAGGCAACAAGGTATACGAACAATTTTTCGGCCCGATGTCCAGGAAGGTTTGGAGCGAACTTCAAAAAATGTGGGCAGGCAAGTCCAGCCTTATGGACATCATCCGCGCAGAACAAAAAACCAAATAATCCGGGCTAAGTCCTGGGAAAAAGCGAAACTGTCCGGGTGGGTCCCGGTCCGAACGTCTCCCGAGATTTCGGCTCGCAACGCAGGATTGCCCATAATATTCTAAGGCTGCCATGACCGCTGCGTTCAATACTGCGCTTGCATGATGATGACGCGCTCCGACTGGATGGCTTTCGCGGCGGCTATAAGTGCCGTACTTGTAATTTTCTATCTTCGAGTTTGGCTTCACGAGTCCGCTCGAACTGGTTCGTGGAGAGCTGGCCATGCCGCACTATGGAAGAAAATTCCAAAGTGGCAATTGATTACTTTTTGCATCCTTTGGAGCCTTATTCTCCTCGCATTCATCGTTGCATTTTCAATTGGAAAGTCGAACTAATGCATAACTATAATCAAAAGGTTAGAAGTCCAGCTTGATGGCACTAAGTCCCGTGTACAGCAAAACCGGAAAGGTGACCCCTCATACGATAACTTCATTCGAACTGCTTTTTGTAGGCTTCCACGTGATGTGGGAAGAGTTCCGCATAGGGAGGCTTAGTGATTCCGCAGACCTCAATCTGAATGTCCGTCGCGCCAAGTTCGAGACTGAAGTCAAGAATCTGAATAGGACCACTGCATTCAAGTCGCACGCCTGTAGGTGTACTGACGGAGAGTTCTGGAATCACTACCCAGTTGTCTCGATGCTTGATGCAGTGAGGTTGAATCGAATCGTAGGCCGCTATTGGCAGAAATCTGCCACCGGCAACGCCCATCGGTGGGTCGCCTGCCTCGAGTTCTGTGTAACCAATAGTTTCGTCTCCGACCTTGACTTCAAATCGCATAGAGCGTGCCGGAATCCTCCCAAGGAACTCGGCCCGATATTGAGAGAGTATGCCAAATTCGGTTCAAAGTCCTGGGAACAGCAAAACCGCTGAAGTGGCTCCCAGTACCCACCTTTCCGCGAACGCTACTATACATCCACTGAGAGGCAAGTGCTGCGTCCACAGCCTCGACCTATGCGATTGGCGAGATATTCGCATCTCGATGACTTGCTGCATGCAAAGCTGCCCCCTCTCATTTCTCCGGCTCAGCCACCTCGAATCCATGTTCAACTGCTATGTCGGTTATTGCTGTCCGGACCGGAGCCACACCTTCGGGCGACCCAAAAATATTCAGCCACAGTTTCGTCCCTCCCGGATACTGGGCAAGTTTGGCTTTCAGCGATGCAACGTCGGTTGCCGTATATTGGTTCATGCTCGCTATGATTTGGTCCCCGACGTAACTGACATTCACGTTGACTGTGGATGTCCAGTGCCACTGTTTTACGTTGTCCCGCTCTTGCCCTAATGTCAGGTCCTCCAATTCCGTGATCTCCTCCTCTGTCAGGAGCCATGCAGGTGCCTTGCCGATTGCTTCGACTAAGCCGAATTGGAAGCCGACTGCCTCATTCGCATCGGATCGCATTCTCGGCCGCATTGACAGTTCATTTCCTCGCTCTGACCATTGCTCGTGAAACTTGCGTAGTCGATCCCACAAGGCCTTTTCTGCCTGCGGGCTGCCGTACTTCGCCAGCGTCTCGGCAGCTTGTCGCGCGCGATTGAGGTCGAGACCATTCAGCCGCGCGATGATGCCAGGTTCCACCTCACTCCAGCGATGCATTCTTATCACCGCCGGGAGGGCATTTGTCATGCAGAAGCTGGGGGCTTGCGCTAAACGCTTGACCCCGTAATCTGGGTCCACTCGGAGAAAGTACACAACGAACCCATCCTCGGTAACGCAATCCCACTGACCGGGGGCAGTCTCGTAAGCACTCTTCACTCTTAGCAAGATGGCCTTCGTCGAATAGCGCCCGATCAGCTGTGCATCCAAACCCTTAGTGCGACTCTCCTTGTCCTCGATGCGAGCAGCAAGCACCTGGTCAAATTGAGGCAATGTTTCCCTTGGCAGCAGGCCAAGGGTTTCGCCTTTGACCGTGAACATGCCATTGTCCAGGTGCGGATGCTTGATTTCTTCCAGAATTACCGCCGTTGCCTCACTCGGGTCCAGATCGTAGAGGCGCCGCAAGACGAGATCACGCAACATCTGGTGATTCATGTTCGGCTGCTCTGCCACCTTCTTGAGAGGTTCACTCATGGTCTGATCTTTGAGGCGTTCCCAAAAACTCGTAAGGAGATTCCACTGCTGATCCTGCGATAAATTCAGGAACGCTGCTGCAACCTCTCCAGGCGGCAGTCCCGCGAGCGGCCTGGCATCATCAGTTCCACTCGACGGGCGCAGTAGCAGTGTCTGCACTGTCTGCGCCCTGGCTTCCCCTCGCTTGCTGGAAACCAGCATGGCTGTCTTGTTGTAGAGGGAATCCTGCAGCTCCTTGAGTTCTTTTTCTCGTCCCTGCATCTGTCCATTCCAGATTTTCTGCTGCTCGGCGTTTTTTTGGGGATAAGGCGGAAGAGGCTCGTGATCGAGCTGAAGTTTGAGTTTTGCCAGGATATAGAGGTAGTCCCCGGTTAGTGCGATGTCGGGTGTACTCAACTGTCGTTCGAGTTCCTGTACGACCAAATTCTGATAGCGCGAACCTGCCAGACCCGCGATCTCATTCCAGCCGCTACGATCCCCGCGTGTCCCAAGACGAAACACGAGTTCATGCACAGATGTAGGAGTATCCAAAAATCGCAAGACTCGCAAAGCTGCGGTCTTCTCGCTCTCGGTACTCGATTCCATGTTTAGTGTCGCAACTGCGGCACTGAGCGTTTGTTGCTGCCACGCTTCATCCGCAGCGACAACATCAAATTCCAAATCGTTGGATCGTAGTTCGACAGGTTCAGCTTTATTTGGTGTTCGGCGAGTAACACGACCGGAGGTCACGTATAAGGAGTAGTGGCCCGGTTTGTCTAGCGCGATCCACTCATTTAGTTCTTCGCGCATCACTTGCGGCTCACTGGAGAGTTCGCGTGCACCTCCCAGGCCACCGCCCATAAATGCCCCGGTGGAATAGTAGCGTTCGAGTGGGTCCCGGCCTGGCGGCGTAACATGAAATCCCTCGATGTTCAGACGGCCACTCCGGTCATAGTTGCGCATCTCCATGTCGTACATGTTGGGGATGGAGGCCTTGAAAGACAATTCGACGGGCATGATTTCTCCGACATAGAACCGGCTGGTTCCATCAGCAAAGCGAATCGTCAGAGAAACACCGCTCTCGTTTTGAGCAGACAGGGGCGAGGCCAAGATCAGGGCAGCAAAAGTCAGTCGCAAGAGTCTCATGCGAAGATCCCGCCAGTTAACCTGCGCCGCTTAGAATGGCATAGTTTCCAGGTTGGATGTTGTCAGTTGGTCCTCTGGTTGCCAGCGCGCTAACCTCGTGAGGAGCTGGAATGCCTTGCAGGTCAAATGGACGCGAACGCTACTACACAGGCAAGTGGATAGAAAGGTCGCGTCTTCCCACAACGAGCCTTCTGATTCGGAATCACTTCCTGTTTGCTCGTCATCCAGCAGGAATACGCGGCAGGCGGCAGGCAGCTACGTCCAGATC
>JBAVHY010000155.1:0-1669 GCA_049686315.1 Candidatus Acidiferrum sp.
ACACCGAGCCGCACGACAGAATCGTTCACTTCGCACAACGTCTGATTGAACCACTCTTCTTTGACCTCTGCCTGTAACTTGTTGACGTCAATCAGTTCCAGCGGATTGAACTTCACGGTGGCATTTATTGAATACGGCGTTTGCATGCTCATAGCGTTATTGCAGATCTCGTTTTCTGCGAGGATTTTCAAGAAACAAGGCGGGACGCTTTGCTGACGCCCGTCGTCGATTCCCGAACAATTAAAGTGCATGGGAATACCCGGTTCACTCGTTCGATAGGGCGTCCTTGAATCCGCTCCGTTAGCACGGACCAGGCCTCCTGAGCAATCTCGTCGATTGGCTGGCGAAGCGTCGAGAGGAACGGTCGCAGGGCGGTCATCCACTCGCAGTCATCGAAGGCGATTAATGAGATGGTTTCCGGTAAAGCGAATCCCGCCTCCCAGATTGCCCGAAGAGCTCCCAGCGCCATGACGTGAGTAGCCGCGAAAACCGCCGAAGGCCGATCGGCAAGATGAAAGGACCGGCGCAAGGCATCGTGCGCCTGATCGGAAGTCATACCGCCGACTACCACACGAACAAATGAAGAAAGACCTGCCTCGGCCATTGCCTGCCGACACCCCTGAATTCGTTCGGCGATATTTCGGAGATTCGGATCACTAACCAACAACGTTATTTTGCGATGTCCCAAAGAGATCAGATGACGGCATCCTTCCCTTGCTGCGGCGACGTTATCGGCGGAGATCGTGTCAAATTCGCTATTCGCTGCAGTCCGGTCGACAAGAACCGTGGGGATCTTACTTTTGCGGATATCTTCAAGTGTGCGGGCGCAGTTGCAGCAAGGGATCAGGATCAAGCCGTCGGCCTGACGCCGGACAAGGGCCCGGACTCGCTCGAGTTCCCTATCGGGATTTTCCTGGGTGTCCACCAAAAGGATTTGGTAATCACTTCCGGACGCAAGCTCCTCGATCCGACGGACGACGCTCGCGAAGAAGCTGGTTGTGATGTCGGGCACAGCGATCCCGACCATGCGTGATCGCCGCGCTCGAAGGCCTGCTGCCATCAGATTCGGGCTGTATCCGAGAGACTCGATCGCTTCGAGGACCTTTTTGTGCCGTTCCGCGCGGACAAAACAGGTACTGCGCAGCACGTTCGAAACAGTTGCGGTGGACACCCCGGCAGCTTGCGCAACATCTCTAATTGTCGGACGTGAATTTCCTATTGGCTGCTGGCGCCTGCGCTTAAGTTTTCTTAGCATTACGATTGGGCCGTGACAGCGCGCGGTTTCTGTGATTGAAGGAGCCACCGATCGCGAATGAGTGCGATCAAAATCGCCAGAATAAGGGTCGCACCCCAAATTGCCTCAGTGAGATGCGGACTGAATCCCAAGAGGTTGAAACCGGTCGAGATGGCTTGGAGCAGCAATAGCGAGAGCAAGAGGCCCAGAACCTTGCCGAATCCGCCGAACGGGTCGACCCCGCCGAGCACCGAAGCCAGAATGGTGATTAAGAGGTAGGACTCGGCATATCCCGCGCGGGCGGAGTTGAATCGAGCCATCATTACTAAAGCGGCTACACAGCAGAGCAGGCTGGATAAAGCGTACACGCCTACTAACACGCGCTCAGTGTCGACTCCGGAGTAGCGAGTGGCTCTTTCGTTCGACCCGATCATA
>JBAVHY010000156.1:0-33203 GCA_049686315.1 Candidatus Acidiferrum sp.
CTTCCGCTGCCTCACAAGGAAGGACCACAGGGGAAGAGAGGAAGAAAGAGAAAGAAAAACAGGAGATTGCACTTGACAGGTCATTCCATATCAGAGTTTGCGGTGAATGCGCCAGGTAGCACTCCCAGTTGTCAGCGCAAAGGAGGGACTATGGTGAAGTCGTCCAGGTTAATTCCAAATGAAAGCCATGCAAATATCTCGCTGTGGCGACCTCTGGCAGCAAGCCCATTCGCTTCCCCAAAGGTGCCTGTGAGAGAGTTGACCCACAACGGTTCGCGCCGGATTTTCTCGTAGGCTGCGCCTATTATTTGGCGGCATGTCTTTGCTTTGCCAATTCAGTACGGAAGTCTTGCTCTTTTTGAGCTACGAGCTTTTTGTAGCCACCAGGATCTATGAACGCGTTCGCATTGCCATCTTTCATGAGGGCATATTTTTGTTCCAGCCCGAAATAACTGCCGTGGGCACCAAGGAAGATATCGCATGGCAATGACTTCAAAACACCCCACATGCGTTCGTAGTCTTCAGCGATCCGCGGATAGTTTTTGTTGTGGATGAGCTTGTAACCCGGGTTGACATTGGGACTGCCAATGATCACCACGTTGTAGGTTCTACCGCCCTCGGTCACCCTCATGCTCCACGTGGTGCAGCCTTTTGTATGCCCTGGAGTAAGGTGCGCAACAAGAACCGCACCGCCAAGCCTCACTTCGTCGCCATCGTGCAACACGCGATCGACTTTGGTTGGGGGATAAAGAAGACTGGCATTGTTGCCATACTGAAAATCGGTCTTGCCGCCGGATTCAACCGCGGGTACGTCGGCATCCATTACCATGTAGCTCGCTCCGGTCAACTTCTTGATCATTGCGCTGCCGGCATCATGATCCCAGTGCGCGTGACTGATTAGCAGGATTCTTGTGTCTTTGAATCTGAATCCGAGCTTCTCAATACTTGCTTCGATCATCGGCACATTCGATTCCAGGTCGCTGTTGATCAAGATATTGCCTTGCGGCGTGGTAACCAGATAATTTGCTAGCCCCTTACTGCCAACGTAGTAGAGGTTACCCGCGATGTGGAAAGCCGGAAATGGCTCGGTCCAGTCCGGACTGCCCTGCACGAATGCGCTGTTCGCAAGAGGCAGAGCGAGAATCAAGCCAAGGTAAGCGATCGCTATGCTTTGCCGCAACTTGACCTCCGAACAACAGCGGCCGATCCTGTTTACACCGGACAGAGTATAAATCGAATTATTCTCCTGAGAGTGGCTATATGAATAGACTCGAGAGTGGTTATTGTGTTGCTTCTCGATGTGGCCAAAGATGATCAGTACTTAGGAGTGAGATGGCGAGAATCTATTTCGGACGTCACGTGTATGGATTGGCCGCTGTTGCTTTTGGCGTCATAACTTTCGTCTGGCATGACTTTAACGGCTGGCAACAGATCCAGGCGCTTGGCGACGTTCCTCACCGCGAGATTCTCGTATACATTGCGGCTGCGATCGAGATCTTTGCAGGCGTGGCGATTCAATGGCCTAGAACGGCGCGAGCCGGCGCTCTCG
This sequence comes from Candidatus Acidiferrum sp., assembly GCA_049686315.1. Lineage (GTDB taxonomy): Bacteria > Acidobacteriota > Terriglobia > Acidiferrales > UBA7541 > Acidiferrum. Next base: position 1,550 of record JBAVHY010000156.1, read on the forward strand.
CACTAGGCTCCATCTATCTTATCTTTGCGTTGCTCTGGGTGCCGCGCATTGCGGCGGAACCGCTAGTTTTTGACCGCTGGGGGAACTTTTTCGAGCAATTTTCTCTGGTCTCGGGGGCACTGATCGTTTACGCGTCGTTGAGCCCGGGCGATTCGGAATGGCCGGCAACGACGGCTCGGATCGGATGCATATTTTTCGGAATCTGTGTTGTTTCATTCACGACCGAACAACTCCTTTATCTTTCTGGAACGGCAGCCTTCGTTCCAAAATGGATTCCTCCGGGGCAAATGTTCTGGGCGATAACGACCACCATTGCGCTTGGGCTCGCGGCAGTCGCTCTACTTTCCGGACGTTCGGCCCTTCTAGCGTCTCGCTTACTTACAGCGATGCTCATTGGCTTCGGGCTCCTGGTATGGCTGCCCGCACCTTTCACCGATCCACATAAAATTATGAATTGGGCCGGCAACGCGCAGAATTTGGCGATAACTGGAGCGGCGTGGATTGTCGCCGATTTTCTTAGCCAAAAGCGCGCGGCCTTGATGGTTACCTGAAGTCTTACCTCGATCCCCTCAGTGTGTTTTGGCTTTGTGTGCTCTCATTTCAGGTGGAAAATGCTGCTACTGAGTTTCGAACCAAAGGGAAGATGCTGAGGCTTGTCCCCGCTCGAAACTTCCTGCTAACGGAAGTCAAGTGACCGACGGCACGTCGACTAGCGTGACTCCGCACGCTCTTTGACAGCCTCATTCATGGCCGCAAAGCCGCGTTGTGTCTTGCTCAGAATGCCGTCGCTCAGTCTGCCCACGAGGAGGCCCGAGAACCGTTCAGCCTGGAACAGATGTGTTCGGCCTCCGACCGATTCGAGGAGAAAGCTGTGCTCTCCGTCGAATAGGCCGCGGATCCAAAGCGAACCGTGCCACCGAATCTCCCGGTCCTCTTGTACAGTGATGACGATTGGTCGAAAACTCATCGGGTTGGAGTCAGGTGGTCCGATTTCGACCTCGATTCTGCTCCCAGGATGAAGTTGTCCCCGCAGGCGGTGGATGAACGGGTTCCAAGATGGATATTGATCAGTGGCCGTCAGGATCTGCCAAACATCAGCGGAAGGACGCTCAATCCAGATGTCTGTCTGAATCTGCGCATCTTTGTGGAGTGCGAACACGAGCAACAGAAACGCGACGAGCACGCCCCCTAGCCATCTGCATAAACGCTGCAGACTCATACAGTGTCATTCCTTGCAGGTTCGACCATACACCTAGAACCTCCACCCAAGATGCGCGGCTGGGAAGACGCTGTACCGCGCCTCGTGGAATATCTTCCCAGATATGGTTACGTCCTTGGCGTTGAATTGATGATCCACTGAAACCCACGGGCTAACGTACAAATGTTTGCCAAGGTTGAAGCGATAGCCGATGCGCGGTCCAAGGCCCGCAATGTTTCGATTGGTGCGCTCGTGCGTCTGGTTTAGTTCGTAGCGAACCCTTGCATAGTTACTATCGGCGCCAACAAATAGTCCGGCTAAGCGGCGCAGAGGGAAATAGTCAAACTTAAAAGTCACGCCGCGCGAATCCTCGGTAAAACCGCTGTTGCCATGGATCCACTCGGGAGTCTCAGCGCCAAATGCACCGAACTGCAGGCGTAATTTCCCGTCGAAGATGGGATGGCCGGCGTGCACTGAGAAGCCCTTTAATGCGTAGGCGGTTGGGTCAGCTTCGCCCTCCCACTGCGCCTGGGCAGCAGCTGACGACAAGGAAAAAGCAGCGCACAATACAATGATTTTGCAGAACGTCAAAATGTGAAATCTCCTTTTTGTGTCGTTTGGTCCTAAGCGCTACGATAGGGAAAAGTGTGAACATGCGGAATGACCAAGTCAGACAAAAAGATTGACCGAAATCGCCACCCACAACGCGCGCAACACCCTGGGTCAGTCTCGGTTTCTCTTCGCTCGGTCCAGCCAGTGCTGATGTACATCAGTACGCAAGGTTATGACGCCAACGAACTGCTGAGGCGAGAAGGGGTGAACCCCAATTTGTTGGGTGATCCCGAAGCGCGGCTGCCGCATACGGCGGCAATTCGACTGTGGCAGGCAGCAGGGCAGCTCACGAACGACCCCGACCTGGGTCTGCACGTTGCGGAGGGGGTCCGGCCGGGCCAATTTGGAGCGTTGGAGTATGCGCTGCGGACAAGTGCCAACCTCGGCGCGGCTTTCACGCGCCTTTCCGCCTACCATCGGATCTTGCACGACGCCGCCCAAGTGTTGCTTGAGGTTGATCGTGAACACGCGATCGTCAGTCACAGCCTGCCCCTTCCGGGCGGTGCGCCCCGGCCGATTTCGGAGTTCATCCTCGCCGCATGGCTGATCACGTCCCGGCAAGCGGCCGGAGTAGACTTTGCTTTGTTTGAGGTGCGTTTCCCTTTTCCGGCCCCTGCGGATATTGCTGAGCATCGCCGGGTGTTTGGGTGCCCATTGAAGTTTGAACACCTGCGCAGTGAACTGGTTCTTGCCCGCAAACTTCTTGATGTCCCTCTTTTGAAAGCAGATCCGGTTCTACAGGGCATCATCGAAGCACAGGTCCTAGAGCTGCTTGCAAAACTGCCTAAGGCCGAAGCGACAACCGATGCGGTGCGCCGCTTCCTCGCGGAAGAACTCTCGAACGGCCAACCGAAGCTTGCGAAACTCGCGCCGCGACTTCGCATGAGTGCCCGGACTTTGCATCGCAGGCTGGAGCAAGAAGGAACGAATTTTCGCCGAGTTCTGACCGAAGTGCGTCATGAGCTCGCGGTGCGCCACTTAGTTGAACGTCGGCTTGCAATCGGTGAGATCGCATTCCTCCTGGGGTTCTCGGAGGTCAGCGCATTTCACAGGGCTTTCAAGCATTGGACCGGCCACGCGCCACATGCTTACCGCGCAATGCAACACTCCTTCGTTAAAGATGCATCTAGGGATTGCTGACGCAACTTCACGCCAGGCTGTGTTAATTTCTGGAGAGAAGACACTGCTCGACCTGCCAGCGCAAGCGAGAACGATATGCAATTTAATGTCAGGCGAGCGGTGATCGGGGACGAGCCGGTGTTGAGAGCGTTGCGTCTTCAGGCGCTTACGGATTCGCCGAGGGCCTTTAGTTCGACCTATGAGCGGGAGTTTGCCAGGACAACCGAGGATTGGCGGCGGTGGTTGGCTCCCGGCGTGACATTCCTCCTTGAAGCAGCTGGCGAACCCCGTGGCCTGGTGGCAGGGATCCGCGACCCCCATGACTCCTCTGTGGTTCACCTAATGGCGATGTGGGTTCACCCGGAAGTGCGGGGCACAGGCGCAGCCGATGCGTTGGTATCGTCGGTGAAAGGCTGGACGGCCGAAGTGGGGGCGACGCAGGTCCGTCTGGACGTGGTCGAAAGCAACCTGCCTGCAAGAAGATGCTACGAACGCGCCGGTTTTCGAGCGACGGGCCATCAAGGAGTCCTGGAGCGAACAGGGGATGTCGAAATTGAGATGACCTGCGACTTGTTCAATACTGACATCTGATGCCCGGATGCGGCCGTCAGCTGAGGTAGAGATTTTTCTTCAGGAATTGCGAACACTCAGTCCTTGCAGCTGCACAGATCATAACCTCTGTATTGCCGACGAACCGTCAGTCAGTGGATCCCCTACCGGGCCGCAGCGATCGAGACGATTCCAGCGCCTTGCTCCGGCAAAACGGCTACTCCGTCACGGAACGCAACAAATCTGCCGGAGTTGGCTGGCACGCGCTCGCCCGGCACCAAGATGCCCGCCAGATTGAGCGGGTCGGCAGCGGAGACACTAACGGTTTCGCCAGGGGACGAGAGGCTGCGCAGCGCGCGGAGCGATTCGACCGCAACCGGCAGGGCAAATTGTTCCCCCAGAAATCCACCGACAAATCTTCCGCCGCGGACTTCTCCACGATCTTCCAGACGGCGGAAAGTGATGAGCAGGTCGCGCCACGAAGGGAGCAGGGTTTCCCGCGCGAGCAGGTCGCGGAAGACCACACCGTAGCGGCGCAAGAGCATCCCGCACGTGGCTTCCAGCACCCGCGCGCGATCTACCATTTCACCGGCATACAGCAGGGCCCAACGCCCAGCGCTGTGTCGAGGACGCGCGCTTCGCCCCCTGCCCTGACCGGCGCGGCGCTTGGGATCGATGAGGGAGCGCAGATTGTCAAAGCCATCGGCGGTCAGCAGGCCGGCGGCGACAAGTTCCCAGAGCGCGGTTTCCACTTCCGCCTTCAGCTTGCCTGTGCCGCGCACGATGTCCGTGAAAAACGATGCGCCCTGGCGGCGCAGAAACACCACGATCGCCTGTGCATCCGCGCTCAGGCTGCGTATCGCTTCCTCACCTGGCTCGCGGCGCGGGGTCATCCAGTCGGCATCCTCGCGCACAAAGAATGTGATGGGCGCGACGCTGGTGGGTAGAATGCGGCGTTTGGCCTCCGGCGCGAAATCGAGGATCGCGGGATGAGGAGAAAGCCTCCCCCAGCCAAGCGCGCCGGTGAGGCAAAGATGGTCAAGCGTTTTTGGATCGTAGCCGGCGATGCGTGACGCCAGGATACGGGGCTCCCAGGCATTTGCGGAAGCCTCGAAACCCTGAAGCTGCTGCAAGGCCTCAAGTGTTCCGCGCTCGCCCAAAAGTTGCGTGCCCGGTGAAACATGCTGCCAGCGCAAGAGCCAGCGCATGAACTGCGCCGGGTTCACGGGCTCGATCTGTTTCCGCAACGTCCCCAGCGTGAGTCGATGGATACGCGCCAGGAGGCGCCGATCACACCATTCCCTTTCGGCGCCCGCGGAATCCGTGAAGTGCCCGCGCAGCACGGCGCCGCTTGCCTCCATCCGTAGAAGAGTTCTTTCCATATCCCCGGCGGAAATTTGCAGTGCCTCGGCTAACTCGTTCGCCGTCACCGGACCGCTGAGCTCTATATAGCCCGCCGTCAGGGCGAGCAGGGCATCTTCGCGTGAAGCTGTGTTCGACCCTATTTCGGGAAGCGATGATTCAAAATACGCGGCTGGAAAAATAATCAGGAGATCCTTGGCGCGTTCCGCGCAGACCCAGTACTTCCTCCCATTCACCCAAGCAACCGCGGCCCGGCTTGTGGCGCGGAGCTGCTCGAAGAATTCCGTCCAGGCGGGAATTGACGCCCGGAGTTGCTGGCTCAACCGCTTGCTCTCCGCGGGATTGGCATAGGCTTGTTCGGGCAGCGTAACCAGTGTCAACAGCACATCATGCAATTCTTCCGCGTCTCGGACATCAGGCCAGGCTTCTTCCCGCACTTGGGCAATCGCCGCGGGGTCCAGGCGGCCAACTTCGGACAAGACGGCATCTGGCAGCACGCGGCGCATTTCCACGGCGCGGGCGCGGCGTTCTTCGAGCGGGGCATCGTCAAGATAAGCATAGGGATTGGCGTTAAGAATCTCATGGGAAAACGGCGAGGGCACTGGCGTGTCCACCGCAACGCAGCGGATTCGGCCCTCCACAATATCACCTAGCAGGCGTTGAAAACCTTCGACGTCCATCGCCTCGCTCAGAACGTCCTTCATCACTTCGCAAATCAACGGATGGTTCGGGATGGTAATTGGGCCAGAGATATTTTCCTGGCAGGCCTGAGCATCGGGGAAGACCGCCGCGAGCAGGTCATCCGCGCGCATACGCTGAATTGGCGGCGGAACCTTTTTCCCGTTTCGAAAGCGCACCAGGGCCAGGGCACGGCCCGCATCCCAACGCCAGCGCGATGTGAATAGCGGCGACGCGAGCGCCGCCTGTTCCAGCACTTCGCGCGCCGAAGCCGGATGGAGGAAATGAAAAACGTCGGCCAAGGGGAAGCTGTGCTGTTCGGTGAGAGAAATATTCAGCCCATTGTCCGTCGCAGCGGCTTGCAACTCAAAGTTGAAAGAACGGCAGAAGCGTTTGCGCAGCGCCAGCCCCCAAGCTTTGTTAATGCGAGCACCGAAAGGAGCATGAATGATGAGCTGCATGCCGCCGCTTTCATCGAAGAAGCGTTCGGCAATCACGGTGTTCTGCGTTGGCACGGCGCCAAGTACGGAGCGCCCGGCGACGATGTACTCGACAGCCTGTTCGGCGCCGGCCGTGTCGAGCCCGCATTCGTCCTTGAGCCAGTTCACTGCAGCGGCAACCTGCGCCGACTGTTGCGACGCGCTCCCCGGCACCGCAGCGGCCGCAAGTTCGCTGACTCTGTCGCGCAGACCGGCGAGGTACACGGAAAGCTCAGGCGTACGCCCCGGGGCCTCGCCACGCCAGAAGGGTACATTGGGCGGCGCTCCCTGCGCGTCTTCGACAAGCAGGCGGCCGGATTCCACGCGCCGGATGCGCCAAGAAGAGTTCCCAAGGAGGATGATGTCGCCCGCGATGCTCTCGACCGCGAAGTCTTCGTCAACGGTGCCAACCAGTGTGCCTTCCGGCTGCGCAAGAACAGAGTAGAGCGCATTGTCGGGAATTGCGCCGCCGCTGGTGATGGCCGTCAGGCGGCTGCCTCTGCGTCCATGGACGCGCCCGTTTACGCGGTCTCGGTGCAAGTAGGCAGAGTAGCGTCCGCGGGTGCCGGCGATGCCCTCGGAAAGCATTTCCACGACAGCGTCGAAGTCGGCACGCGCGAGATTTTCATAAGGATAAGCCCGGCGGATAATGCGGAACAGATCGTCCTCGTTCCAATCTTCCGCGGCGCACATGGCCACAATCTGCTGGGCAAGGATGTCCATCGGCGCATCGGGTATCTCGATACGATCCAACTCGCCACGGCGGATGGCGTAAACGAGCGCGGCGCATTCGAGCAGGTCATCACGAGTGGTGGCGAAGATCCGCCCTTTAGAGATGGCACCTCGCCAGTGACCGGCGCGTCCAACGCGCTGCAGGGCAACAGAGATGGAGCGAGGAGAGCCAATCTGGCAGACAAGGTCAACCGAGCCAATGTCGATACCCAGTTCCAGAGAGGCGGTGGCAACCAGAGCGCGCACTTCCCCCGCCTTCAGTTTCTTCTCGGCTGCCAGCCTCAGCTTCCGTGACAAGCTTCCGTGATGCGCGGCGACCGCGTCTTTTCCCAGACGTTCTCCCAGATGATGCGCCACGCGTTCGGCAAGCCGCCGGGTGTTTACGAAAACCAAGGTGGAGCGGTGCTGCCGAGCTAGTTCCGCGATGCGGTCGTAGATTTCGCCCCACATCTCATTTGAGGCGATCGGCCCGAGCTCGCTGCCGGGAACTTCCACCGCCAGGTCCACCTCGCGTCGATGCCCTATCTGCACCACCACTGGGTCGGGATCACCGGCGCCGGACAAAAAGCGGGCGACAACCTCGATGGGCTTCTGCGTAGCGGAAAGACCGATCCGCACGGGGCGCCTGCCGGTCAAAAACTCCAGGCGCTCCAAGGAAACCGCGAGGTGCGCGCCACGCTTGTCGTCGGCAACAGAGTGGATTTCATCCACGATGACAGTCTTGACGTCCCGAAGAATTTCTCGGCTCTTCTCCGCGGTCAGCAGGATATAGAGAGATTCCGGCGTCGTGACCAGGATGTGCGGCGGGTGGACAAGCATGGCGCGACGCTCGTGGGCTAGTGTATCGCCGGTGCGCACCGCCGTGCGGATTTCCGGCATGAGCATCCCGCGATCGCCGGCCAGAGCCTGAATTTCGCCAAGAGGAATCTCGAGATTGGTCCGGATGTCATTGCCGAGGGCCTTGAGAGGAGAAACATAGAGCACTTCCGTGCGGTCCGCCAGTTCGCCATGCAGCGCCTTCCGCACCAAACCATCGATGCAGGTCAGGAACGCCGCCAGAGTCTTGCCTGAGCCTGTCGGGGCGGAGATCAGCGTAGTCCTGCCCGCTAGAATGTGAGGCCAACCTTGCTCTTGAGGTTCCGTAGCTGTGCCGAACCGGCCGACGAACCAATCGCGAACCAGCGGATGGGCCCATTCGAGGCCAAGCGATACGGGTGGTGAATTGTTGGCGTTCATGGCGAATCTCAAATTATAAGCGAGTCAATTCGAGCGCTCAGGTTGCACCCGCCCTGCTGCTCAAAACTGCGAGTCAGTCCCCGGTAGCCTGGGAACCGGTGGGCGTCAGCCGCATGTGCACCACAATGGTCAGATGTTGGCCGACCATGGCGCTGAAGCCCGAAGCCGAAGTGGCGGGATAGTCCTCCCCGATGGAACGAGGCGCTTCAGGAAGCCCAGGAGCCATCAGAAACGTTCCCGTGCATTGCGAGCCGCTGTAGGCCTCCCCTGACTCCGGCGGCGCGCAGTGTTTGTCTTGCACCACAGGCGGCCAGTACGTACCAACCACCGCCTTCAACAATTGGGGGAAATCCTCGCTAATCACTTTCGTGGTTCCGGTGGTCTGGAACGTTGCACCTGAGGCGGTCGGGGGGTCGAATATAAATGTAGCCTGGCGGGTCACCCGGTGAATCATCGGAGGGCCGTAAACGGGCCCGGCGTAAGACTCCGTTGGGCCCGTCTCGACGTTGCGGTCCACGCGCGTCAGCACCAGGTTGCCGGTCGTTTGCAGCCGGCCGTCGGCCAACTGCTTAGCGCCCTTGGAGTGGAAGCACACCAGCGTGCTGTTGGCGTGGTTAGAGAACCATTCGATCTTGACCTTCCCTTCCTCATCGATGGGAGGAGCCATCGAGGACGCCGGATAGAGCCTGAAATCAAACGCGGAGTCCGCGGACTCGCTTCCGTTGAGTTTCACGGTGCCATTGACTCTGGCGAAAGCAATGGTGAAGGTCACCTTCGTTTTCCCGAAGTCCGTGGTCCCGTCGGTGGAAAGTTGCGCGTCGGAATGGCTGGCGTCCAGCTTCCAGGAGCCGGTGGTGGTGACCGGTTTCCGGGGAACGGCGGCCAGCGCGAGAATCAAAGCTGCTACGAAGAAAGAAGCATACTTGATCATTATCTTTGCTCCTCCTTAGGCCCAGAATTTGCGATTTGGGCCCATGACTGGTGCATCGTACGCTGACTCTGCCGTCGACACAACGATTTGTCCAAGAGCGATGGCATCGAAGCACAGAATGCGCAAACCATAATTTCGGAGGTGGGGGGTAGCCGGGTTCGGTGTAGTTTCGTTGCACGTCCGGGTCTGAGTCGTTCAGTGCGCCGATTAGGGGCTCGACCGCGCGGGGTTTCTAATCTCTCAACTCGCCGTCGCACCCTTCGGTCTGTCCCTGATACGATTTGGGGGGATCAGGAGAACCACGTGATGTCAGAATCGACGCGCCGTGAATTCATGCTCCAGAGTGCAGCCACCGCCGCGGGTCTGGGCCTCATCCTGAATGGCAACTGGATCACTTTCCCTTCAACGCCGCTTCCCAAGCCCTCAAGCCCCAACGACAGAGTAGGTCTCGGCTTCATCGGGTTCGGCATTCGCGGCAATATCTTGCTCGAAGCGTCCAAAGAGACCGGCCAGGCCAACCTCGTGGAGGTGTGTGATTGTTACCTGGGCCACCTCGAACGTGCAAAAGAGCGTACCGACGGCAAGATCGCCACAAACTTCGCGCAGTACAAGAAATTGCTCGAACGGAAGGACATTGACGCTGTTGTTATTGCCACTCCCGATCATTGGCACCTGCCCATCGCTCTGGACGCGCTCAGCGCCGGTAAGGACGTCTACATCGAAAAGCCCATGACCCACACTATCGAAGATGGCCCCAAAATCATCGAGGCAGCGCGTCGCAGCAACCGTATTGTGCAGGTGGGCAGCCAGTGGGTCTCCTGTGACCAGCACAAAAAGGCGCGCGAAATCGTCGCTTCCGGAAAACTCGGCAGAGTCACCAAGGTGACTGCCTCTTACAACCGCAACAGCTCAACGGGCTCCTGGAACTATCCCCTTCCCCTCGACCTCCAGGAAGGCGTTAATTTCAATTGGACGGAATGGCTTGGTCCTGCGCCCAAAGTCCCCTATAATCCCGAGCGCGTTTTCCGGTATCGCAAGTATTGGGATTATTCCGGCGGCATCTCCACCGATCTTTTCGTTCACCTCATCACGTCCATCCACTTCATCCTGGGCGCTGAGATGCCGAAGAGTGTCGTGGCTTCCGGCGGAATTCTCTTCCGCAATGATGGCCGTGAAGTGCCAGATACGCTCGACGCGCTCTTCGACTACGGCACCTTTTGCGTCAACATGGCCTCCACGTTTAACAGCGCTTCAACAGCAGGGCAGGGAATCCAATTCCTCGGCACGGACGGCTCGCTCTCCATCCTGCTCGGCGGAGCGATGACCGAACTGGCAGAGTACAAGGCGGAAGGTTACGGCTACTCGATCGACAGCTGGCCAAAAGCGATGCAAGATGCCTTCATGAATCAAGGTAACCATCGTCAGGAATCGCAGGGAACCGGCGTGAGGCCGGAGCCGCAGAACATCGCGTTTGACGACAAGCCCGACGCCACCGTCCTTCACCTTGCCAACTTCTTCGATTCCATTCGAACGCGTCAGCCAGGCTATGAAACCGCCGAGGTCGGTCACCACGCGGCCGCGGTGGGCCACATGGTCAACCTCTCCTACCGCACTGGCAAGCGAATCTCCTGGGACCCCGCCTCCAGCACGGCACGAGGGGGCTAATTACTCCACGCCGCCATTGTTGCTACCAGAAGAATTAATGTCTGAAGGGAACAGCCAGGCAAGATTACTGGCGGTCATTCCAGAAACGAAATGAGTGACTACGCGTGAGATGGCTTCGTTGACGGGGGTCCTGCCCGATGTTATAAATGGTAATTCTGTTGGGCAGCACAAGGCCCACCGTACGCTCCTACTGGGTCGGGGAAACGGCGTGGCTGCCTACCTGAAATTATAGGCGAAACAACTCAATGCCTGAATTGGTTCACCAAATAGGCGAACTGTTCCTTCGCGCTGTGCCTGTGGCGCTGATCGTCCTGGTTTTCTACTTCATCCTTCGATCCTTATTCTTCGAACCTATTCTGCAAGTAATGGCGGAACGCGAAGCCCGGACACTCGGTGGGCAGAAATCCGCGGAAGCGGCGCAAGCGGCAGCAGCCGAAAAAGTGAGGCAGTACGAAGACGCGCTGAAGCAGGCGAAGGCCAGGGTGTACGCCGAGCAGGAAGCCGAGCGGAAGAAACTGCTGGACGAACGCATGGCAACTCTGAAGGCCGCGAGGAGCAAGGCGTCCGCGGAAGTGGTCAAGGCCAAGGAGCGCGTGGCCGGGGAATTGGAAGCGGCGAAGAAGGACATCGAAGCGAGCACATCGCAGTTGGCGGCGGAGATCGCCTTGCGCGTGCTGCAAGTGCCTCCGGGACCCGGAAGCCCGTCGAGAGAGGCACGATGAGGCGAAACCTGAACCGCTTGCGTGGAATGTTGGCACCGGCGATGGCGCTGGCATTCGCGACGCTCGCACGAAGCGCGGAAGAAGGCGGCAGCCCGGCGGAACAGCCCGTGGGGACGGTCTTCAAGTGGATTCACTTTGTCATTCTCGCAGTGCTGCTGGTGTATGTGGTTCGGGTGTACGGGCGCCCGTACTTTCGAAGGCAGGCTGATGCCATTTCCGCGGCTATTTCCAAGGCGACAGTGGCGAAGGCCGAGGCCGAGGCGCGGTTGAAGGAAGCGGCAGGGAAACTGACGAGCCTGGAGCAGGAAGTGGCGCAGTTCCGCGCGCAGGCACAGAAGGAAGCCGCGGCAGAGCTTGAGCGGCTGCGGGCAATGACGAACCTCGATATTGAAAAAATCGGCATTGCGGCGAAGGCGGAAATTGACGCGGCGGAACATGCCGCGCGCGTGGAACTGAAGGCATTGGCGGCAAGGCTGGCGGTCGACCGGGCGGAATCAATGGTGGCGACGCAGATGACGCCGGCGATACAGGAAGCGATGATCAACCATTTCGTACAGACCCTGCAGGGGAGGCCGAATTGAAGTCGGCTAGCTTGCAATACGCGACCGCGCTGGCGGATATCGTGCTGCAACAAGGGGCGGCGGAACCCGCAAACAGGCAGTTGGCAGATTTCAAGGCAGCCTACGCGGAGTCGGCGGAGTTGCGGAATTTTCTGGCCAGCCCGGCGGTGGCTCGAGAGGCGAAGCATGCGGTTATAGAGCAACTGGTGGTGCGGATGGGTGCGAGCAGGATCATCCGGAATTTCCTGTTTGTGATTGTGGACAACCAGCGCATCCAGCTTCTGCCGGAGATTGCGGTGTCTTTTGAACAAGTACTGCGGCAGAGGCAAGGTGTGGCGGAGGCAGAAGTCGCGTCCGCGATCGAGTTGAACGAGGGACAGAGGACGGAGCTGGTGCGCACCCTGGAACGTCTTACGGGGAAGAAGATTCAAGCGAAATACTCACTCGACCGGGGGCTGGTAGGCGGTGCGGTGGTGCGAATTGGAGACACGATTTATGACGGTTCGCTGCGGAACCGGTTGAACCAATTGCGCGCGCGGCTGACCGCAGAATAGGGATTCGGGAACGGAGCAGGCATGGCACATATCAAGGCAGACGAAATCAGCAAAATCCTGCGAGAGCAGATCGCGAACTACGAGCAGACGGTTTCGGTGGACGAAGTCGGCTCGGTGATCAGCGTGGGCGATGGAATCGCGCGCGTTCATGGACTGGAGAAAGCGATGTATGGGGAAATGCTAGCGTTTCCCCACGACATTTTCGGAATCGCGCTAAACCTCGAAGAAGAGGAAGTAGGCGTGGTGCTGTTGGGTGAATCGTCGGAACTGGCGGAAGGCGACGTCGTCCGGCGCACAAATACGATTATGTCCGTGCCGGTCGGAGAAGAAGTTGTCGGACGGGTAGTGAATCCACTGGGCGAGCCGGAAGATGATAAGGGGCCCATCACAGCGAAGAAGCGCATTCCTTTGGAGCGGATTGCGCCGGGCGTGCTGGACCGGCAGCCGGTGCGCGAACCCTTGCAGACAGGCATTAAGGCGATTGACTCGATGATTCCGATCGGGCGGGGCCAGCGCGAGCTGATCATCGGCGACCGCCAGACGGGAAAGACTGCGCTCATTCTGGACACCATCATCAACCAGAAGGGCAGCGACATGGTTTGCATCTACTGCGCGATCGGCCAGAAACGCTCGACGATTGCACAGGTGATCAAGACTTTGACCGATGCGGGAGCGATGGATTACACCATCGTGGTAGCGTCTTCGGCGGCAGAGCCCGCCTCGCTGCAGTACATTGCGCCGTATGCCGCATGCGCAATGGGCGAATACTTCCGCGACACCAAACGGCACGCGGTGGCGTTTTACGATGATCTTTCGAAGCACGCGCAGGCCTACCGTGAAATCTCGCTGTTGTTGCGTCGTCCGCCGGGACGCGAAGCGTTTCCAGGAGACGTCTTCTATCTTCACTCGCGGTTGCTGGAACGCGCCGCAAAATTGAATGACAAGCTGGGTGGCGGCTCGCTGACGGCCCTGCCGGTTATCGAGACGCAGGCAGGCGACGTTTCGGCTTACATTCCGACCAACGTGATTTCGATTACAGACGGCCAAATTTATCTGGAGGCGGACCTGTTCAACGCGGGCATCCGCCCGGCCATCAACGTGGGCATTTCCGTGAGCCGCGTGGGCGGTAACGCGCAGATCAAAGCCATGCGTCAAGTGGCGGGTACGTTGCGGCTGGACATGGCGCAATTTCGCGAACTGGCAGCGTTTGCGCAATTTGGTTCCGACCAGTTGGACAAAGTCACGCAGGCACAATTGGCGCGCGGGCAGCGCTTGACGGAAGTGTTGAAGCAGGATCAATACGTGCCACTTTCCATCGAGAAGCAGGTGCTGGCTCTTTACGTGGCGACAAGCGGCGCGCTGGATACGATTCCGGTAAGCGAAGTGCGCCGTTTCGAAAAGGAGTTTCTGCAATTCGCAGAAACCAATTATGCCGCGGTAATGAAAGAGATTGCGGCAAAGAAGGCGCTGGATGACGGCATCAAGGCGAACATCAAAACGGCGCTGGATGCGTTCAAGGAGCGATTCTTGGCGACGATTGCGGCGGGAGCGCGCTGAGAGCGGCGGATAACGGGAATTCATGGCCACCTTACTCGATTTTCGGCGCCGCATCCGCTCGGTGAAGAACACGCAGCAGATCACGCGCGCGATGAAGTTCGTGTCCGCAGCGCGGTTGCGGCGGGCGCAAGAGGCTGCGTTGGCAGCCCGGCCTTTTGCAAAGGAACTGGTGCGCGTGTTGCGGTCCACGATGGCGCGGATCGAGTCGCCGCAGCATCCGTTGCTGGCCAAGCGGCCGGAAGAACGCATCCTGGTGCTGGTGCTCGCAGGGGAGCGCGGCCTGGCTGGGGCGTTCAACACCAACATCCTGAGAGAAGCAGTCAAGCTGTTTCGCAGCAAACAGGGGAAGAAGATCGTGGTGATCCCGGTCGGGAAGAAATCCCGCGACGCCCTGCGCAAGGCGGGCGTTGAGTTCGCAGGCGAATACGTAAATGTGCTGGCACGCGTGGACTTTGGAGTCGCGCGGGAAATCGCGAACCTGATCACAGGGCTGTACGCGGAGGAAAAGGTCGACGCGGTATACGCCGTGTTCAGCGAATTCAAGAACGTGATTGCGCCAACTCTGGTGACGGAAAAGCTGCTCCCCGTGGAAAAGATCGAAGCGGCCGAAGAAACCGAAGTTGAGGCCGCCGCCTCCCAGATCGACTATATCTACGAGCAGCCGGAGGAGCAGATTCTGGACCGCTTGCTGCCGCGTTATGTCGAGACGCAAGTTCTGCGCACGCTGCTGGAATCGTCGGCGGCGGAACACGCGGCGCGCATGGCGGCGATGGAAGCAGCGACGAAGAACGCGGGCGACGTGATTGAGGCGTTGACGCTGCACATGAACAAGGTTCGGCAAGCAGCCATTACGAAGGAGATTATTGAAATTGTCAGCGGCGCAGCGAGTACGGCATAGTGGCACTAGAGGAGCCTGAAGATGGCAGAGAAACAGGGAGCAACGGGGCACGTGGTCCAGATTATCGGGCCGGTGCTGGACATCCAGTTTGAGGCCGGGCATCTGCCGGCAATTTACAACGCCGTGCGGATTACGAGCGAGGGATACAACGTGCCGCAACCGCTGGACGTTACCGCCGAGGTACAGCAGCACCTTGGTGAGGGGCGCGTGCGCGCGATAGCCATGGAGCCGGCCGAAGGAATGGTCCGCGGAATGAAAGCGCTAGATACGGGGAGTCCGATCGAGGTGCCCGTGGGACGCCAGACGCTGGGTCGCGTGCTGAACGTGCTGGGTAAACCGGTAGACGGACTGGGGCCGGTCAAGTCAGATATACACTATCCCATTCACCGGCCGTCGCCCGCCCTGGACGATCAATCGACAACGCTGGAGATGTTTGAGACGGGAATCAAAGTGGTCGACCTGATTCAGCCGTTCTTGAAAGGCGGAAAAATCGGGTTATTCGGCGGCGCGGGCGTGGGAAAGACCGTGCTGATTCAGGAATTGATCCACAACGTGGCGATGAAACATGGCGGTGTGTCGGTGTTCGCGGGTGTGGGGGAACGGACACGCGAGGGCAACGACTTGTATCTGGAATTTCAGGAATCGGGAGTCATTGTCCCCGGGCAGCCGGACAAATCGCGTGCGGCTCTGATTTATGGACAGATGACGGAACCGCCCGGAGCGCGCCTGCGTGTGGGCCTGACGGGATTGACAGTGGCGGAGTATTTCCGCGATGAGGAGCACCTGGACGTTTTGCTCTTCATTGACAACATTTTCCGTTTTGTGCAGGCGGGTTCCGAGGTATCAGCCCTCTTGGGCCGCATGCCTTCGGCGGTGGGATACCAGCCGAACCTGAACACGGAAATTGGGGAATTGCAGGAACGCATTACTTCGACGAAGACCGGATCGATCACGTCGGTGCAGGCGATTTACGTGCCCGCGGACGACTATACGGACCCGGCGCCGGCCGCCACGTTTACGCATCTGGATGCGACCACCAACCTGAGCCGGCAGATCGTGGAACGAGGTATTTACCCGGCAGTGGATCCACTGGCCAGCAGCTCGCGGATTCTCGATCCACGCGTGGTCGGACAAGAGCACTACGCGGTCGCGAGAGGGGTCAAATCCGTCTTGCAGCGCTACAAGGACTTGCAGGACATCATCGCGATTCTCGGTATTGAAGAGCTTTCGGACGACGACAAGCGGACCGTGGCGCGCGCTCGGCGCATCGAGAAGTTCTTGTCGCAGCCGATGTTCGTGGCGGCGCAGTTTACCGGA
Source organism: Candidatus Acidiferrum sp. (assembly GCA_049686315.1). Classification (GTDB taxonomy): domain Bacteria; phylum Acidobacteriota; class Terriglobia; order Acidiferrales; family UBA7541; genus Acidiferrum. Next base: position 17,719 of record JBAVHY010000156.1, read on the forward strand.
CTCGAAGGTAAGTACGTGAAAATCGAAGACAGCGTCCGCAGCTTCAAGGAGATTGTGGAAGGCAAGTACGACGAGATTCCGGAGCAGGCGTTCTACATGGTCGGCACCATCGAGGAAGTGCTTGAAAAGGCCGAAAAGATGAAGGCGGGCGTTTAAGGAAAAATGCTTCCCGAAGCCATCGAATTGATCGTGGTCACGCCGGAGCGGCAACTGCTGTGGCAAACCGTGGTGGAAGTGACCATACCGGGGCTGGATGGGGCTCTGGGAATTTTGCCGGGGCACGCGCCGCTGATGACGGAACTTGGCATCGGAGAACTGAGTTATCGTTCGGCAACTTCCTCCCAGGCCATTTCGCTGTCAGTGGTTCGGGGATTCGCGGAAGTTCTGCCGGACCGGGTAACTCTGTTGGCGGAAACGGCGGAACGCGCCGAAGAGATCGATTTGAATCGGGCTGAAGCGGCCAGGGCGCGGGCGGAAAAGCGTCTTGCTTCGAACGATACGAATATTGACTGGGACCGGGCGACGGTGGCACTGACGCGGGCCGTTATCCGCATTCAGGTCGCAAAGAAATACCGCGGCGCTCCGGTAGAAACTCGCTGAAGCGAAATTCCCAAACAGAATGTGTGGATGCTCCGAAGAAACTTCTTCGTACATCCAATCTTGCGGAGTGAAGCATGGATCCAATCACGATATACAGCACGGGCTGGTGCCCGGATTGCCGCCGCGCCAAGGCTTTCCTTAGAGAACGTGGCTTTGAATTTCAGGAAGTGAACATCGAAGAAGACCCCGAAGCCGAGGAGATCGTCTTGCTCGCGAATGACGGCAGGCGGAAAGTGCCTACCCTTAAGGTCGGCGAGCGTTACTTTGGGTGTAGTCCCTTCAATGCGCAGAAACTGGCCGAGGAATTGAAAATCCCCCTGAACAAGTAAATTGCAAACTATCCGTTGTTAGACGGGCAGTCCGCGCGTGTAGACTTGGGTAATTTCCAGCGCTTCATTGAGGAGCACGATGTCGGCGTCGGCGTTCGGGCGGAGTACGCCCTTTTTGTGTTCGATGCCGAGCAGAGTGGCGGGATTGAGGGTTAGCATCCGTAGCGCCTCGCCGAGAGAAGGGCCGAGTTTCACGATATTGCGGAGCGCGCGGTCAAGTGCGAGAGTGCTGCCTGCCAACTTGCCTTCCGAATTGCGGCACACGCCTCCGCTAACCGTAATCTGGAGGCCCCCGAGAATGTACTTTCCATCAGGCATGCCGGTCGCGGAAATGCCGTCGCTGATCAGGATAACCCCGCTCGCGCCCTTGGCTTGAAGCAGGATTCGCATAGCGGTTTCGTCGACGTGCACGCCGTCGGCAATGAGTTCCGCGGTGATTTCCGGAGAAGTGAGGACGGCGCCGATCACCCCGGCATCGCGGTGAGAAAAAGGGCGCATCGCATTGTAGGTGTGGATGGCATGGTGCGCGCCGCGAGCCAGGGCCCCGCGCGCTTGCTCATAGGTGGCATCTGTGTGGCCGATGCCGACGACAATGCCGGCCTTTCGAGCGGCGTCAATGCATGGCATAGCACCGAGGAGTTCGGGAGCGATGGTCAGAAGGAGAGCGTTGCCACCGGCGGCGGTGACGAATTTGTCCAGCAATTCGGCAGAAGGCAGCTTGAGCCACTCCGCGGGATGAACGCCACGGCGCACCGGGCTGATGAACGGCCCCTCGAAATGAATACCAAGCACTTCAGCGCCGGGCCGGGATTTGACGTGCTGGAGAGCGATGTAGCGAGCAATGCCTTCGCTGCTCTTGCAGATGGCGTCGGGGTCCGCGGTGATGGTGGTGGCTACGAAGGAAGTTGTACCGCGGGAGCCGATCGAGGATGAAATCGCTTGCAAAGCATCTTCCGTGCCCTCCATGACGTCATGTCCGGCAGCACCGTGAATATGAACGTCGATGAATCCGGGAGCGGCGATTTTATCCGTGGCAACGATTTCTTGGGCCCCGGCGGGCTTGCTAAGAGAGCTACGAGGGGCGACGGCTTCGATTACGCCGTCACGCAAGAGAATGCCGGCATCGCGAAGCTCGCTTGTGGGAGTAATGGCGCGGCCAACGTGAAGCAGGGTTGTTGACATAGTTGAATCATCGTAACGGAAATTGAAGCCCGTGCAAAAACAAAATGGGCAGGACCAGAGTCCTGCCCATGAAATGAAACGGATTGGCGTTGACTTACTTGGCCATATCGATGCTTTCGAGCTTCAGGTTTTCGCCTTCCACCGTGCCCTTCACGGTAACGTGATGACCAGCGTGAGCGGCGGCCTTATCCTGAGCGTCGATGGTGTAGACCTTGTGGTCTGCATCATTCACGAACACATACTTCGCGTCGTGTTCCTTCACGCACTTGGCGGCGCAGTCTGCGTGGCCGTCCTTTGCACCCTTCGCCCCACAATGGCTGTCGGAGATATACCCCGTCAAGCTGCCATCGGCGGCCAAAGTGAATGCTGCGGAACCTAGCAATAGCGCCAACCCTGCTACAAGTTTGCCTTTCATATTCCTCCCCCTCTTGATGATCCACTACCAAAATCTGCCCCGTCGGTTGAACTTCAGGGTGGCACAGTCACGCGGCGGAGTCCACGGTTTCCCGGCCATTCGATTGCCGTTGTCGATCGAATCACTCACGAAACAAAAGGGAGGAGTCACATGACCCTCCCTTTCGTTTGTTCTCTCAAGAACTGCGCCAACCTTTCGCGGTCGCGCGCCGGCGCGGACTACTGCCCGGGTGCATTGCTCGCGGCAGTCGCTGCCCCAGCGGACTTCGGCGTGGAAAGGTAACCCGACACCTGGTTCTTGCCAACGTCGAATACCACAAGTTCGTACGGAGCATAACGGGCCGTACCCTTGACGTAGAACTGCACGGGTTCGCCCGCGGTCTTGTCCTTCTTCTCGATGGTCTTGTCATCGGCGAGAAGGGTCATGGTGTACTTGGATTTTTTCTGATCGGTCTTGTTCAACGAGATCTGGACGGGCCCGACGCGCTGCGGAGTCTTGGCCTTCTGAATGGTGAATTCGTAGTAGTTGCGGTCGCCCTTCCGTTTCAGTTCTTCCACGTCGTCGTGATTCCGTGCAATCAGGCCGCTCATTACGCCCATGTCGCCGGTGGCACGGTCCAGCTTGCCCTTAGTGTCTTCCAGGTCGTTCTTCACGCCGGATACATCGCCGCCAAGCTTATTGACGTCTTCGGCGCTGGCTTTTGTGGCGAGTTGCGTGTTGACATTGGTTTCGAGGCCGCTGAGTTTCTTGCCGTAGGCAGCCACGGAGGCTTTGCTTTGTTGACGAGCCTTCTGCAGATCTTCCTGGGTCACATTGAGCTTGTCGGTGACGACTCTAAGGTCGCTCTGCAGTTGCTGATTCTGTTCATCTGATTTGGCCAGGCGCTGCGACAGCACTTCACTCTGTCTCAATGAAGCTTGTTCGATGGATTTGGACTGATTCAAAGCACTCCAACCCACAGCTAGCCCGAGCAACGAAATTCCTCCCAGAACGGCTATAGCAAGACCCACCCAGCGTGGTGCCGGGGCGGTGTTCTGAACATTGGTTTCCTGGGTTTCCTGAAACTCACTCATGGAAATCTCCTTTGACGATTTAGCCCTGTGATGTAGGAAGAGGCACCTTGGGCACCAAAGTCTGTGAAATGGTAGTGGGGGTAGTAACACAAAGAAAAGAAAGGCGTTACGTAAAAGATTGCGAGGGGAAGGGGGCGCTTTTGAAAGTACTAGGGCAAGTAAAGATTACTTTCTGCACTACCGCAAAGTAAATTTTGCAGGACTTTCATATTGGGAGGGAGGTCCAATCAGGGCCGGAGGGGAAAACTACGAAGACAGCACTAGGGAGCGGGTCGCAGCCCTAACTCTCTAAAAGCAAATATCTTACTGCCCAACTCTCAAGCCGCTTGAGAGTCTGAGTTTGCCTTGGGTGTGCTGAAATACCGGTCAAGGGTGCTGGTGGCCGCTTCCAAAACCAGGCGGCAATCCGCACAGGAACTCAAGTGTCGTTCGATCTCCACTTGCACTGGGGCGGAGAGCTTTCCTTCTAAATACATACAAATCAGGTGAATAGTGTCCCGACAGCTCATGCCGTGTCTCCCAAGTCTCCCCATAGCTGAAGACCGTGTTCGCCCTCAAATAGAGCACTTCGTGCGCCAAAGGAGAACGGGGCCTGCCCCGGAACCTAAGCAGTTGAAAACAAAGATGTAACTCCGTCAGCACCAGCGCCAAAAAGGGATTCGTTTGCACCGAACGCGGAAAAGTTTACCGCGACATGAACGTTTGCTGCATAGAGTGTGAGAGACCTAGTGCTGCTTTGCCTACAAGTCTGCTGGGAAGCACTACAGCGTTTTCAGCGCATTGGCGTCACGACCATCTGCTTCAGAGCGACGATGCGCTCCTCCAAGGGCGGGTGGGTGCTAAAGAGGGATCCCAACGTGCCCCCGCCAAAAAGCGGTTTAACAATGCACAGCGAAGCGGTGCTGGGGGAAATTGCGGAAGTCGGAATGCGACGATTGTAAGCGCCGAGTTTTTCGAGAGCGCTGATCAAGCCCTGCGGGTGGCCGACCATGCGGACGCCCGTCTCGTCCGCGGCGTATTCACGCGTACGGGAAAGAAAAAGTTGCAGAAGAAGTGCGGCGAATGGCGCAAGAAAGATCATCAGCAGAGCAGAGAGTCCGCCGCCCCCGCCCTCGTCATCGCGGTCGCCACGCATACCGCCAAAGAGCATCGCCCACCTCCCCATCTGTGCCATGTACGTGATGGCCCCGGCAATGGTGGCGGCGATTGAGCTGGTGAGAATGTCGTAGTTTCGAACGTGAGAAAGCTCGTGAGCAATGACCCCCTCGAGTTCATCGTCGTTCATAATCTGCAGAAGGCCCTGGGTGACAGCAACAGAAGCATGGTTCGGGCTGCGCCCGGTGGCGAAGGCGTTCGGCGCCGCGTCCGGCACGACGTAAAGCTTTGGGACTGGAATATTAGCCTTGGCGGCGAGACGCTCCATAACCTGGTAAAGACGGGGAAGCTGTTCGCGCGTGACTGGCTGAGCCCCGCTGGAGGCCAGAGCTATCTTGTCTGAGAAGAAGTAGGAGACGAAGTTCAAAACAGCGGCGATGACGAGGGCAATCTGCATGCCCCCACGTCCACCGATAGCGCCGCCGGCGATGACCAGCACGACGCTGAGAAGTATAAGAATGGCGCCGGTACGAAAAACTTTCATCGAATCAACCTTCCTGGCCGAAAATTTGTTTAGACAGCAGGCAAATGAGCGTTCATGCCGCCACGCTCTCGGCCTGCGGAAATTCTCTTAATGCGTTGCGGCAGCCGCCGGCTTTCTTGCCGGGACGCGCTCAAAGCGCATGGCGTCTTTCTTGCCGTCGCGCTCCACGCGGACGTGATCGCCAGGCAAGATGGCGCCTTCGAGTATCTGCATCGCGAGCGGATCCTGGATCAGCCGCTGGATGGTGCGGCGCAATGGACGCGCACCATAGGCGGGATCGTAGCCTTCGCGAAGAAGCAGTTCGTTGGCCGCGGGCGTGAGTGCCAGAGTGATCTGACGCTCCGCCAGGAGTTTTTCGACGCCCTTGAGCAGCAGCACGACAATGCGTTCGAGCTGTTCCTTGCCCAGCGGATTAAAGATCACAATCTCGTCAATGCGGTTGATGAACTCCGGCCGGAACGATTGACGCAGCGCTTCCATTGCTTCCTTGCGCGCTTTCTCCGGATCCTTGCCGGCGAGTTCATAGATGGCGGTAGAGCCGACGTTACTGGTCATCACGAGAACGGTATTGCGAAAATCCACGGTACGCCCCTTGCCGTCGGTGAGCCTGCCATCTTCCAGGATCTGCAGCAGCACATTGAACACATCCGGATGCGCTTTTTCGATTTCGTCGAACAGGATGACGGAATAGGGATGACGGCGCACCTGCTCGGTAAGCTGACCGCCTTCTTCATAGCCGACGTAGCCTGGAGGCGCGCCAATAAGCCTGGAAACGGTATGCTTCTCCATGTACTCGGACATATCGATGCGGATCATGAGCTTTTCGTCGTCGAACAGGAATTCCGCGAGCGCCCGGGCAAGCTCGGTCTTCCCCACGCCGGTGGGCCCGAGAAAAATGAATGAGCCGATGGGACGCTTGGCATCGGAAAGACCGGCGCGGCTGCGGCGAACTGCGTTGGACACGCGAGCGAGAGCGTCCTCCTGGCCGACAACGCGCTGACGCAGCCGTTCCTCCATATGCACGAGCTTCTGGGCTTCGCCTTCGAGCAAACGACCCACGGGAATACCGGTCCACTTGCTAACGAGTTTGGCGATGTCTTCTTCATCGACTTCTTCTTTCAGAATGCGTGGGCCCTTCTGCATGGTCGCGAAACGCTCCTGGGCTTGCTGGGCTTCGCGCTCGGCCTGAACAAGCTTGCCGTAGCGGATCTCGGCAACTTTGGCCAACTCCCCGGCGCGCTCATAGCGATCAGCCTCCGCTTTCAACAGCTCAATCTGTTCCTTGAGCTTGCGGATTTTGGAGATGGCTTCTTTTTCGGCTTGCCATCGGGCTTTGCGTGCGCTGGAGTCCTCGCGGAGCTTGGCCAGATCCTTTTCAATTTGCGCGCGGCGTTCGACGGAGTGCGCGTCGGTCTCCTTCAGCAGGGCCTGACGTTCGATTTCCAGCTGCAGGATGCGACGCTCGATTTCATCGATTTCAGTGGGAAGTGAATCGATCTGCATGCGCAGGCTGGCGGCAGCTTCATCGATGAGGTCAATGGCCTTGTCAGGAAGGAAGCGATCAGAAATATAGCGGTGCGAGAGAGTGGCGGCGGCAAGGATGGCCGCGTCCTTAATGCGCACGCCATGATGGACCTCGTAACGGTCCTTCAAGCCGCGGAGAATAGCGATGGTGTCTTCAACCGTGGGTTCGTTGACAAGCACGGGCTGGAAGCGGCGCTCGAGCGCAGGATCTTTCTCGATGTACTTTTTATATTCATTGAGCGTCGTGGCACCGACGGCGCGCAATTCGCCGCGAGCGAGGGCGGGCTTGAGCATGTTGGAGGCGTCCATCGAACCTTCGGCGGCGCCGGCACCGACAAGGGTGTGCAATTCGTCGATGAATAGAATGATCTGGCCTTCCGCCTCGGAAATCTCCTTTAGCACCGCTTTCAAGCGGTCTTCAAACTCGCCGCGAAACCTGGCGCCAGCAACCAAAGCCGCAAGGTCCAGGGCCACCAGCTTTTTGGTTTTCAGGACATCCGGGACATCGCCGGAGACGATACGTTGGGCGAGGCCTTCGACAATGGCGGTCTTCCCGACACCCGGCTCGCCAATCAGAACGGGATTGTTCTTGGTGCGGCGCGCAAGAATTTGCATAACCCGCCGGATTTCCTCGTCGCGGCCGATGACCGGATCGAGTTTGGAGCGGCGAGCGAGATCGGTTAGGTCGCGCGCGTATTTCTCCAGCGCGGCGTAAGTGGTCTCCGGGTTCTGCGAAGTGACGCGCTGGCTGCCGCGCACGCCCGCAAGGGCCTGCAAAATTGCTTCATGGGAAGCGCCATGCTTTTTCAGCAGTTTTCCCGCGGCGTCGCGATCCGCCCCCGCGATGGCGAGGAACAGATGCTCGGTGGAGACATACTCATCCTTGAACTTTGTGGCTTCGTCAAACGAGCTTTCGAGAACATCGTTCAGCGCGCGGCCGAGATGCTGCTGGGCAAAGCCCTGCACTTTGGGCAGGCGCGTGATTTCACGGTCAATGTCCTGGGAGAGCAGTTCGTTGCGGATACCAAGGCGAGCCAGCAAGGAGGGCACAACGCCATCCTGCTGCTGAACCAGAGCGGCAAGCATATGAATGGGCTCAACGGACTGGTTTTCGTGACGCGCAGCAATTTCCTGAGCTTCCTGAAGCGCCTCCTGCGCTTTCACGGTCATTTTGTCAAATCGCAACATAGTTCCCTCTCTTGGATGCAACTCTCGTAGAAAAGGGGCCGGCACTTGCCAGCCCCCCTATCCTAACGCACGATGGCTTACGTCGCGTGGACCTTTCGCTGATTACCTTGCTGCCGCGGCCGCAGCCGGGCTCTCGACATTGACCTTGATCTGCTTGGGCTTGGCTTCCTCGCGCTTCGGAATGCTGAGGGTCAGGACGCCATTCTTGTAGTCGGCCTTGATCGCCTCGGCGTTCACGGTATTGGCCAGCGAGAAGCTGCGGCTGAACGCGCCATAGGAGCGCTCCACGCGCAGGTAGTTGTTCTCATTCACCTGCTTCTCGAACTTGCGCTCACCGCGAATGGTGAGGATGTTGTTCTCGACGCGAATGTCGAGTTCTTCCGGCTTGACGTCCGGAAGGTCAGCCTTGACGACGAGTGCATTCTCGGTCTCGAAGATATCGACGGCCGGCGCCCAGGGGGTCAAGTTGGCCTCGTCCGAGGGCCGATCAAAGGCCTCGTTGAAGAGGCGGTTAATCTGGTCCTGGACGGCGGAAGTAGAACGGAAAGGGTGAAATGGTGTGAGAGTAGCTCTCATGGGATATCCTCCTTAGGTGATATCGAAAGCATAATAAAATATGAGTATGTTATTGTCAAGTACAAAATTCGGCTCCTCTGGCAAGTAATAAGTGTTTATGTATCTGTGACATACATTATGTCCGTCCTGCCTTCGGTAACGCCGTTCCGGGTCGCTTCGGGGTTGGTGGTGTCCGTTCCGACGCTTCCTTTTTTGTTATAGTTGGTCTGCCTGCCCATGAGAGTGGATGAACTCAATTATGACTTGCCTGCGGAGTTAATCGCCCAGCGTCCGTTGAACCAACGAGATGCATCGCGAATGTTGCTGCTGGATCGCACGGGCGGGAACTGGGAAGATCGGCGATTTGCGGAGTTCTCGCAACTACTTCGCGGGGACGAACTGTTGGTGTTCAACAACGCCCGAGTTCTTCCGGCGCGGCTTTTTGGACGTCGTGCGGGGATCCATTCCCAAAGGCCTTCACGGAAAACAGCTCGAGAGCATTTGAGCGGAAAAGTGGAAGTATTCCTCACTCGGCAGTTGGGTGAGAGCCAGTGGGAAGCACTGGTGCGTCCGGGACGCAAGATGCAGGTGGGCGAACGTGTGATCTTTGGGGGCGGCGAACTCGAGGGTGAGATTTTGTCGCGCGGCGAACTGGGTTTGCGCATAGTCCGTTTGCAAAGCAACAGCGAGAAAAGCATCGAAGCGAACATTGAAAGCCTTGGCCATGTGCCGTTGCCTCCGTACATCGACCGGCCCGACGAAGAAACTGATCGCGAGCGCTACCAGACGGTTTTTGCTCGAAGACCCGGTGCAGTTGCGGCTCCAACTGCAGGGCTGCACTTCACGGAAGAGATTTTGGCGCGGATTAAGGAGCGCGGTTGCGAAACATGTGAAGTCACGTTGGATGTAGGTTTGGGAACGTTTCAGCCCATCCACGCGGAGATTCTCGAGGAGCACAAAATCCATTCCGAATCGTACGAGATTAGCGAAGAAGCCGCGGAAAAGATCCGCGGCGCGAAAAGGGAAAAACGGCCGGTGCTGGCTGTAGGCACAACAGTGGTACGTACATTGGAAGATGCCGCGGCGCGAGCGGCGACAAACGGAGGGAGTGAGCATCTATGTGCCGGACGTGGAGAAGCGCAAATATTCATTGTCCCGGGGCACAAGTTCCGTATCGTGGACATGCTTTTGACGAACTTTCACCTGCCGAAATCGACGCTACTAGCGCTGGTGGCGGCGGTTGCAGGTAAAGAGAACATTCTGGCTGCGTACCGTCATGCTGTGGAGGTGAAATACCGGTTTTACAGCTACGGAGATTGCATGTTGATTTGTTAGCGGCGAAGGAGTTCAGGGGCGGGCGGCAAGCAAGCAGAGCGAAGAACAGCGGCGAGGAGAGCGAGTTTCTCGCCGGCAGCAGCCACGGGGAATTGCCACTTCAAGAGTTCTCCCGAGAGGGAAAGAAGGAGGGAAGCCGCGGCGGAATACAGCTTCCCTCGGAAGTGGACGTTAGAGTGCACGGAGTCTCCTCTTACTGAGGTAATACGAAAACGTTTTTCTTTCCTTCAAAGCGCAGTTCGATGAGTTTGCCATCCGCGCCGGAAACAATTTCGGTGTAATCGGATTTCTTGTCGCGCTCTTCCCAGCGCCCGTCGGCATCGGCGACCTGCTTTCTGCCGTTGAGGATGGTCAGGTGATTGCCGTCAATCAAGAAACGGTAATCGCCAGCCTTCACCTCGGTTTGCCCGACTTTCACGGGGTGAGAGAGGGGAAGATTGGTGGACATTGGTTTAGCGAAAACAGGCACTGCAACGGCAAGAGCGCCGAGGAGGGCGAGATTCGCCAGGAGCGATTTGGTTTTCATGTAAGTAATAATCCTTTCCACGTTCGAGTCAACCGGAAGCATGTTGCCTGGAAGGAAGAGTTGACACACAGGTGGGAGAGGAGTAGCCTCACGAACGAGACACCTCTTCTTCCTGGTTCAGAGCCGGAACAACTGAGTGTCATTGGCCCCGCGGCTGCCACCGCGGGGTTTTTTCTTTCAAGATCTCCATCCATCCCGCTACAGCCTGACTACCGGCTGCACTCGTATAGACGAAAGCAAGCGACCAGATGTTTCGCGGGTTAGCATATTTTTTTGGTGTCATTTTTACCTGGCACGGGTAGGCGAAGAGAGCCCTTGGAATGTTCACTTTGCGTTGTGCATCGACCCCCCTGTTCATCTATACTCGTTGGCGCGGCCCGGAAGCAGGATGCGAACTTTAGTCTTAAGTGACCTCCACGCCAATCTGACAGCTCTCCAAGCCTCCCTTAAAGTAGCGGAGGGGAGGTGGGACCGTGCTGTATGTTTGGGAGACGTGGTCGGGTATGGTCCGGACCCCAATGAGGTGGCCTCGGCGGTCCGAGAAATGGGGGCGGTGACGATTCGGGGCAATCATGACAAGGCAGTTGCGGAATTGATGGCCACGGATGACTTCAATCCTGTGGCGAGGCTGGCAGTGACCTGGACACGGGCGCAACTCTCCAACGAGAACATGGATTGGCTGGCCGCTTTGCCGCAAGGGCCCCTGGAAGCCGAAGGGCTGATGCTGGTGCACGGGGCATTTCAGGACGAAGATGAGTACGTTTTTACACCTTCTCAGGCACTCGAAGGGCTGCTGGATTCAACGCTGCAGGTGACATTTTACGGCCACACGCACCACCAGGGCGGCTTTGCGTACCAGGATTCTCAACTGGAAGTGCTGCAACTGCATCCGCGGAATCAGGAATTGCATTGCGCGCTGCGGATTGAGAGTGAGAAGCGCTATCTGCTGAATCCCGGGTCGATTGGGCAGCCGCGAGACGGCGATCCGCGTTCAAGTTTCGCGATAGCGGATGTGGAACACAATGCGGTTGAATTCTGGCGCGTGCCTTATGATATTGGGCAGGTTCAGGAGCGCATGCGGGCAGCCAAATTGCCGGAGCCATTGGCCCACCGGTTGATGCTGGGGCGCTAGGCGAATCACTGCAGCAGACGAAGCGGGACTCTTCATGCAAGAAACACCGCCAAATCCGGACATCCAGGAGAGAAAGCTGAAAGCTTCCCCCGTGACTATTGGGATGGGAGTGGTGGCGGCCGTGGCGATTCTGGCCAGTTTGTGGTTTATGTTTGAGCCGCCGCCGCACCGGAACGCCACATCGCAGGAAACCGTGAACCTCAACATGAGCCCGGTGGAACAAGAGTACGTAAGGAGCATTGAAATCCAGAAAATCGCGCTGAGCCGTGCGGAGAACTTTTTGCATCAGGAAGTTACGATCTTGAACGGGGAAATGTACAACGGAGGAACTCAGCCTGTGCTGGGGTTGAGCCTCACCACGGAGTTTCTGGACTCCATGAACCAGGTTGTGCTGCGGGAAACGCGGAAAGTCATTGGAACTCCCGGTGCGGCACTGGCGCCTGGAGAGCGGCGCGCATTCGAGATTTCGTTTGAGCACGTATCGAGTGCGTGGAACATGCAACCGCCGGCAGTGCGCATCTCAAATCTTCAGCTGTCCGCTTCAAAACGATAGAAAGTAATCATATAGTTATATTATAATTGGGGTATGGCCTTTGCGGAGGAGCTGCGAGTCAGCCTTCAGGAATTGCTTGTTCCGGGGGCGATTGAAATCCGTGAGAGCGGGGGGCCTATTACTCCGGCAATGCCTCTCTGGTGGGAAGTGCGCGGCGCGGGGGAAAAGCCGCTGCTGCATCTTTGGGCCGAGAATTGTAACGTCACGCGGCGTGTCTTGGCGATTACGGATCAATCGGATGGACGCTTATTGCTCGCGGTAGAGCGCTTTGGGCGGACCGGGCCGGAGCGCATGGAACTTGTGCGGCGGGAGTTCAAGCGCAACGCGAAACAGGTTTCGCGAGAAGACTTTTGCGAGCAGTTGCGGCGCATCCTGGCGGAAGGGTTCCCCGATGAGACAGTGGAAAAACTTTCCATTGCGGCGGATCTCGAGCATTCGCTCTCCCGCGTGTATGCGCGGGGAATTTCCAGGAAGGGCCCCACGCGTTGCGCGTTTCTTGTTGTGCCGGAGGGAGAAACGCAAGATGCTATTGAGAGCAGTTTGACGTTTGCGTTGTTGTGCCTGGAACGGGCGCGGCAGACGGGCTGAAATGGAAATGTATCGTTTCTCCGGCTGATTGTTCCGGAAGGCAAGTCCGGACTGCTGGCGGAGCGGGTTGCGGGTGGTGATGCGGCAGTAAAACGAATTTCAGATGATTCGCGCGCGGGAGTCTGAAGTGTCTTGCCTTTCGCGGAATTCACGGTAGAATTTAGGCCAAAGCAGAGGTGGGTAGGTTCAAATGAATTTTTCAGTGAACGTACGGCAAGCAGAAGGAATTTCCCTCGTCGAAGTGACCGGGCGTCTGACTTCGTTTGAATCCAAAGCGTTTCGGGAAATGATCCACGGACTGCTGAAACAGAGGCAGACCAATATCGTTTTGAACTTGACCAGGCTGGAATACCTGGACAGCTCCGGAATCGGTGAACTGGCGCGAAATTACCTCAGTATCGTGAAGCAAGGCGGCGCGATGAAGGTGGTGGGACTTGCGCCGAAGGTCGAAGAGATTTTGAGGGTGACACAGCTTTACCAGGTCTTCCCGGAATTCCCCGACGAAGCCTCCGCTCTGGAAAGTTTTTCCGAGACACTACGTACCTCGGTTTAACCTTACCGTTCTCATCTAAATCCCAGGCTTGTTCATTGATGCCTCTGCACCCGTTGTACAATGCAACCCGCATCTGAATTTCGAGGGCTAACTTCATTTCCAGATTTCTTAGAGCGAGGTCCGTGCATTTTCCGGAGGCCGCATGCGCCTATTCCTGGGTGCCTTTTTTTGTGCTTCACTATTTGCCATGACAACTTCTTCTCGGGAGACCGCGATGTTGTCGACTGACGACCAGACCGCGCCATGGATGAAGGGCGCGACAGAAAAACTGGAAAAGGAGCTTATTGCGAAGTATGGAGAGGGCCAGCGCCCGCGCGTAGAGCGCGGCTTGCGCCAGGTAGCAGAGTTTTGGCGTGCCGAAGATGGCGACGCGACAGTCTTCGAGGTGTTTGTCCGCAACAATTTTGCCGGGGACCAAGGCACGCTGGATACCATGTTCAATCGGTATCAGCGGCTGCTGGAACAACTCCACGGCCACATGCATGAAATCAACCGCGAGTTTCGGCAACAGGCGGACCTCGACACCGGGCCGGTCCTTCCGTTTGATGAATTGTTTGCAGGGTACGAACCCGGAGCACACGTGGCGGACGATTTCTTCAACAACAAGCTGGCGTTTGTTGTGCTGCTGAATTTTCCATTAACGACTTTGCAGGAGCGGCTTGCGCAAGGGCCGAACTGGAGCCGGCGACAGTGGGCCGAGGTGAGACTGGCACAGATCTTCTCCAAACGAATACCTGCAGCGGTAAACCTGGGAGTAGCGCGCGCGGCTTCGGAAGCGGATTCTTACATCTCTCAATACAACGTTTGGATGTTTCACCTGATCGATCCCACCGGGCAGCGGTTGTTTCCACCGAAACTGCGGCTGCTGAGCCACTGGAACCTGCGGGATGAAATCAAGGCGGACTACACGGATGGGCAACACGGCCTGGCGAAACAGCGCACCATCCAGCAGGTGATGGAGCGGATCATCACGCAGACGATCCCCGGCGTGGTGATCAACAATCCGAATGTCGATTGGAATCCATGGAGCAACGAGGTGAAGTTGGCGGCGGAAAAAGATAGTGACGCCGCGCCGCCAGCGGAAGTGAAGATTACCGAAGCCGCGGAGCCGGCCACCCGCTATGTCACCCTGCTGAAGACTTATCAGGCTGCGAGAAAAGTGGATCCGTATTCACCAACCGCGCCAACGCTGATTGCCAGGCGCTTCGACGAGGATCGCGAAATTCCTGAGCCGCGCGTGCGCGCGATGCTGGAGCAGGTGCTGACTTCGCCATTGGTTCCGAGAGTGGCGAAGTTGATCGAAGCGCGGCTTGGGAGGCCGCTCGAGCCGTTCGATATCTGGTATGACGGATTCCGCGCTCGTGGAGCCTACACAGAGGCGCAATTGGACGCCACCGTCTCGAAGCGCTATCCGACGGCCGAAGCATACAAGAAAGACATTCCAAACATTCTGGTAAAACTGGGGTTCACGCCGGAAAAGGCGCAATATCTGGCCGAAAACATTGTTGTGGACCCGGCGAGAGGATCAGGTCATGCGATGGGCGCGGAAATGCGCGGTGAAAAAGCGCATCTGCGCACGCGCGTGGAACGCACCGGGATGAACTACAAAGGATTCAACATCGCGGTTCACGAGATGGGCCACAACGTGGAACAAACCTTTTCGCTCAACGAGGTGGACTCGACGCTTTTAGAAGGCGTGCCCAATACCGCGTTCACCGAAGCATTGGCGATGGTCCTGCAGGGACACGACTTGGAAGTGCTGGGCCTCGCTTCGCCGGACGCGCAGAGTGATGCGCTGAAGACCCTCAATGATTTTTGGAACACTTACGAAATCAGTGGAGTGGCGCTTGTGGACATGAGCGTCTGGCACTGGATGTACGACCATCCGAACGCTACGCCGGAACAGTTGCGTGACGCGACCGTGGAGATCACGAAGAATATCTGGAACAAATATTACGCGCCGATATTCGGAAAGAAGGACGTGGTTTTGTTGGCCGTGTATTCGCACATGATTGATTCGTTTCTGTACTTGCCGGATTATCCGATCGGGCACCTGATCGCCTTTCAGGTGGAAGAACAGATGAAGAAGGCGGGTGCGATCGGACCGGAGTTTGAGCGCATGGCGAAGATGGGAAGGGTGACGCCGGACATGTGGATGATTCATGCGACCGGGAAGCCCGTGGGAGCCGAAGCGCTGTTGACGGCGGCAGAGCATGCGCTCGCGCAGACAGGCACGCAGAAATAGAAACAGTCCTGTTTCCCGGAAAACATACTTACTATATGGGTCTAAAAG
>JBAVHY010000157.1:0-2889 GCA_049686315.1 Candidatus Acidiferrum sp.
CAAACACTTTCGCCGGAGCTCAACAACTTTAGCTTCATGGCGTACTACCCACGGAGCATGCCAACCGTCTACGTGCAGGAGTTGCTCCTGAGTGTTCAGCACGAGTTTGCCGGCGGCATCTTGCTAGACACAGGCTATGTTTACACACGCGGCAGGAACCTGAACTTTGCGACCGATATAGACCAGGCTGCTGCAAATTCGTTGGGATGCACGACGTACCACTGCGGAATGCCCAATCCTGTGTTCAATAACATAAATGCGCAGCTCTACGATGGATGGTCGAACTACAATGCACTTCAGGTGCGCTTGCAAAAGAGGATGTCGTATGGGCTCAACTTCCAGTTCAATTACGCCTGGTCGAAATCGCTCGACACGGGCACGGGTAACGGTCACGGATCCGGCGTGGATGTCTACCAAAACGCTTTCAACCCCGCCGACAATTACGGGCTGTCTGACTTCAACTCGAAGCATACCTTTGTGGGACAGATCGTCTATGAACTTCCGTTTGGCAGCGGGCGCCAATTTGCACTTCACGGGCCGCTTGACTATATCGCGGGTGGCTGGCGCCTCTCCAGTCTTTTCCAGTGGCACTCGGGGGTTCCGTTTACCCCGGTGATCCAAAGTTCCGTCGCTGTAGGTGTTGACCCAGCGCTGGGCCCATCTCTCAACCAGTCGTACACGAACAACAATCTGTTTCCCAACTTGATCGGCAACCCGAACACGGGGGGGCATTCTGTGGCCAAATGGTTTAATCCTGCGGCCTTTGCCAACCCGGCAAATGGGACTTTTGGCAATCTCGGACGCAACACCCTGATTGGGCCGGGGTACTCAAACGTGAATTTGAGCATCGCAAAAGGGTTCCGCCTGCCCTGGCGGGAGGGGATGAACCTCGAAATCAGGGCTGACGCCTATGATCTCTTCAATCATATTAACTACCACAACCCCGATGCGAACGTTGGCTTTGGTACTACACCGTGTCCAGCCAGCAGTCCCAACGCCGGTCTCAATTTGGCGGATTGCACGGCTGGTAAACTCACAGACTCCGCAGGCTATGCCGCGACCACGCGCGTCCTGCAACTGGGCGCTCACTTCAGATTCTGAGCCCATAGATGGAGTTTTTTTTGCGGCTCGTCGAGCAAGCGGAATTCGTGGTATCTTTCGCGCAATGACAACCCCGGAATTTTCTGGCTGATTTGATTGGCGAGCTTTGCAGTGGCGAGAAGGCAATCTTGGAGAGACCGTGGGAAACTCACGGCAACTCGCACAATGAATCCTAACTGCAGGCTTCGTTCCTCCATGAGAGCATTCCAGTTTAGTAGGCTTAACGAATTCATGTTTCACTTTGGTGCGTCTCCGGCTGCGAGACGAACAGGGCGCTCGTGCGGCAGGCCGCTGCTTTTGGTTCTTACGCTTCTTGCGAGCGCAGTCGCAATCACGGCTGCGCAAACCGGAACTTCTCGCGCGGCCGAGATCCGGGATCATATTCAGAGCGCTCAGAAAGCACTGCAAGCTGATGACAGGGATACCGCAGAAAAGGAATTCCGCGCGATTCTCGCCATTGACCCGAAAAACGCGCCTGCGCACACAAACCTGGGCTTGCTTGCCCTGGGAAAGGGCGATTGCCAGTCTGCTTCCGCGGAATTTCGCTCCGCGTTGGCAGCGCAGCCTACTCTGGCGAAGGCACAGGCTCTTCTGGGAATCTGCCAGAAGCGCTTGGGGGACCCTTCTGCTCGAGGCACCTTGGAGAAATCTTTTCAGAACCTTCGAGAGAAGCCTTTGCGCATTCAGGTGGGCATGGAATTGGCGGGGTTGTATGAGCGCGAGGGAGACCTCGATGCTACCGCTGCTACGATGCAGTCCCTCATAGAACTTGATCCCGAGAACATCGACATTCTGTATGCCGTTCAGCGCGCTTATTCTGAACTGGCCGATGAAACGATGAATAAACTGGCCGTCGTGGCGCCGCACTCCGCGCGCATGCAGCAAGTGATCGCGGAGCGCTTGATCAATCAGGGGGATCTGAAGAACGCCACCGAGCACTACAGGAAGGCGCTGGAGATCAACCCGCGGCTATCTGGCGTGCACTACGAGCTGGCCGAGGCCATCCTCGAGTCGGCGCCCAACGACTCTGAGGTACAAACGAAAGCGCAAATGGAACTGGAAACAGCCGTGAAGTTCGATGGCGACAGCGCCAGGACGGAATGTCTCTTCGGAAGGATTGCTCTGATGCGCGGTGATCTCGAGAGTGCCTCTGTGCACTACAATCGCGCCTTAACAATGAATCCGAGAGAAGTGGAAGCCCTAATGGGCTTGGGACGCATACTGGCAAGCGCGGAAAAACCCGAAGAGGCGGTGAAGTATTTGCGGACGGCAGTCCAAGTCGATCCGCTCAACAGCACAGCGCACTATCGCCTGGCATCGGTTTGCAAGAAGCTTCAATTGAAGGATGAGGCGGAGAAGGAGTATCGGCTGTTTCAGGAAATAAAACAAACGAAGGAGCATGTCATAGAGCTGTACAGGCAGATGAACAAGAAACCCGAAGCCCAGGCGGACGAAATCCCCGATGCGGAGCCATAAGATCCATCAACCATACTGGGCGAAGTCTGTCTTCGCCTTCCCGAGCATTTGTTCTCGAATCCTACCTAAGTAGGATTGCCCGGGCGAACCAAAAAGGTAGAGTTTTTAAATCAATTATTTGGATTTTCGACGTCCCAGGCCCACGGCAGGCGGCCTTCGGGCTGCTGACCCGGAGTGAGAGGAAAAGTGCCCACCCGTCCACGTTTTCTCTTGTACTGGATCATTCTGATTCTTGGCGTCTCGTGGGTTTCTGCATGTGGCGGCGGCTCGAATGGCGGGCCACCGCCCCCACCTCGCATCGTGCCCCCGACC